>NZ_JAXGFR010000009.1:0-193552 GCF_041008775.1 Pseudophaeobacter sp. C1-32P7
GCCCAGAGATTTGAGAAACGAATTTGTAGCGCACATTGCGAAACGCACTCCCCATCATGAGATGGAGATCACATCGCAGCCGAAGCCATTAGCAGCAATGTGGGGTTGAGACGGCGCTTACGTAATAATTTGTTTAAATTTAAGATAAAAACATCCCAAAAGTCTCCTTCAAGCGCCTATAGCCCGCCTCAAACTCGCCCTTATTCTATCCTTTCCTGTGCCTGCCCCAGGTCGCTGACCGAAGGCCTCGCCGTCACAGGAGGATATGCAATGAAGACACCGTTCAAACTACCTCTGGTTGCGCACTTCATTTGCCTGACAGCTTTCTCGCTGGGCCTCAGCACCGAAACGGCAGCAGCTCAGGACAATGTCGTTTCACTCAGTACAGAACCGGCCAATACCCTGGAGGTCCTCATCGAGCCAGAAAATACGATAACCCTGATCATCTCAGGAAATGACAACGGCGGATTTGGACAAAGCTGGCCCGCGCTTCCCGCATTTGCCGCCGCAACTATTCAGCCGGGCGTATTGTCGCAAACAGGCTTCGGCAATCAAATCGACCTGTCTGTCCTCGGATCAGACAACCTTTTCGCCATTGCGCAGAATGGTTCCAATAACCGGGCCTTTGGTCAGATAACCGGCACCGGCAACACAGCGCTCGTCATGCAAACCGGACATGCAAATGTGGCCGTGTTTCATCAGCATGGAAACGGAAATAGTGTAGCGATCTCCCAATCATCATGGTAACGTATTGTTAACTTTTGGGGAGTTTTTGCTTTGATACGTTTACTTGATATTACCCCTATGACGGTCGTCGTGGCGCTTTCACTGACCTCCATGGCTGCTGCTGGCAGTGGAAACGTTGTTTATCTTGAGCAGGGCGACGGCACGAGCGCGGGCAACGAGCTATTTATTGACCAAAGTGACGCAACGAATTCGCTCGTCGCCGGTGCTCCAGACGGGCTGTCACCTGCCAGCCAGTATGGCACCTACAACAGCGGCGAGATCATTCTAGAAGGCGAAGGCGCAACTGTTTACTTCAGTCAAAACAATGCCTTAACCGGATCACCATTTGGCAATTCCGCGACCATCTTTGGCGGCGAATTGGCCTCCATCGTGTTGTCCCAAACCGGCTCCAGGAATACCGGTGAGATCTCCGTGACCGGCATCAATAACTCCGCGGGCCTTCTGCAGACCGGCAATGGCAACGATGGCAATGTCAATGTGTCCGGCTCCAACAATTCCGGCACCTTGGTTCAGACCGGCAATCAGAACAGTTTCAGCCTGTCTGTAGCGGGTGATTCGACAAATGTCACCTACACGCAGGTTGGTAATGGACTGTCAGCGGTGAATGGAGCGGGGCCAACCGTCATTTCAAACGGCGGAACTGTTCTGATCACGCAGACGCGCTAGGCTGGCTGCGCCATGCGTCGACTGCTTTCGACCCTTGGACTTGCCTGCACCGTTTTGATGTCCGCGGGAACATCCACCGCCACAGCGCAATCCGCTGCAGCTGAGATTTCGATCATTCCCACCGCTCAAGGTGTGGAAATCGAAGGTCGCGTGATCGGACTGGACGAGGGTGAGGTGCAGGCTGCTCTGACAATCGTCAAATCCGACTCTGGCGGAACCTCCAACCTGACACAAAGCCGTGCAATCGGAATACACCGTGGGGAACGTCATGTCATAGGCAAGACGACCCTTTCGATACAGCCCGGCGGCAAGCTCTCGGTCGAGTTATCCGTAACGCAAGACGGAGCCGAAATCGCCACCGCGGTGTCCACATTCGGACCATAATTTCCAAGGAACAGGAATGGTAATGCTCAAATCGCTTTCTCTGGGTGCGCTTGCCGCGCTTGTAACGCTGATTGCGCCCCCGTCGTCTGCTCAAACTAAAGAACAGCTGCTTGAAGCTTTTTCCGGGAACTGGGTGGTCTTCGACACCGCATTCTCGACCAGTTCCACACCGTGTTCGCTCAGCCTGGAAAACAAGGTGGAACTCCACGGGGTAGTTGAGGAGTCTCAGTTGCGCCCCGTCGCCAATAGCCAAAACTGCGTTGTGCCGTTGAACAGCGTTTCAGCCTGGGACATCGAGCAGAACCAGCTTGTCCTCTATGCTCAGCAGGATGTTGTTGTTGCTCGGTTGGGCGGCAACCAATCCCGTGTCACAGGCGATCTGTCCGATTCTTTTGTCAGCCTGATTGTAGAACGACCGAACGGCGACGCCTATCAGGCCGCCTTCAGCCAGGCTGTGCGCCAACACCGTTGCATTTACCTTGGCTACACAAGCGACTGCGCAGAACGTTCCGATCTGGCAGCCCCTGTCATGAGCGAAGATGGGGGTGTCGTTGCCTCTCTGGGCCTTCTGGTCAACCTGAATGTCCGCGATCAGCCCAGACGGGATGCGCGGATCGTGGGTACACTGCCGCAGGGCGCATGCCTCAAGGTGAATTACTGCACTGTAGCCTCGGACGGTATCTGGTGCCGAGCCCGCTTCGGAGAAGCCAGCGGCTGGGTCAGCAAGACCGCACTGCGCCAGGAGAAATGGCCTGTCGCGACCTTCGTCAACGGCTGTGAAGCAGAATAATAGCTAAAGACAAGCGACCGTGTTCTCAGAAGGATGCGGTCGCCCCTCTGCAGCCTCGCAGCACTGCTCCGCACGCCGCCAGAGGCGCCAAACTGCAGGTATCAAAACACAACGCGTCCAGAACATCAAATCCGGGCGTCAGGCACTATATGTCGCTTTCGGGTGTTTTTTCTTCTAACGGCGGCAAACGTGGTTTGCGTTGCAGAAGTTTTTGGTAGCGGAGGAGGGACTTGAACCCCCGACACGCGGATTATGATTCCGCTGCTCTAACCAGCTGAGCTACTCCGCCACTCGCTGTGTGGAGGCGATTTACGGAATGGGGCCGGTGGGGTCAAGCAGGAAAATCGGCTGTGCAGGATTTTCTGCACAAAAAAATGCACCGTTTTAAAATTTTACAATATTTACAGCACCTTAAACCATCAAACAAAATTACCACAAAGACAGGCACTGTGAAACACATCGCAGCCTTGGCACCCGAGCGTTAGGCTGACTGGACGCCTCCTCTCCTACCTCACCCGCTGCGAAGCGAAACCCGCGCTATCGCCGCGTTTCTCAGAATCACATGCTGCGCCGAGCAACGGCGCAGTCACCGCGCAAGCGCCGCCTTCATCGCAGGATCGGGGAAACAAGTCGGGGGCTGCCCCGTGGCCTCCTGCCAGCGCCCGATTGAGCGGCGTGTCTTGTAACCGGCCAGCCCATCGGCGCCGCCAACATCATGCCCCTGCCCTATGAGCATACGCTGCATGGCAGCCACATCCGACCGCAGCAGCCCCCCGACACTGCCCCAGCGGGCGTGAAAGTCACCGACACCGAACTGGATGCGGTCCCCCACATGCCCCACGAACAGGGCGTATAGATCGCTCATGTTGTAATCTTTCAGGACGTAGAAATTTGGCGTCACCACGAAGGCGGGTCCGTATCGCCCGGCAGGCATCAACAGATACCCCTGCTGACCGCGTTCATGTTCAGGAAAGGGACGCCCGGAGACTCGGGTGATCCCCATGGCCTCCCAATCAGAAATAAGGCGGCCCTGATCCGGGCCTTCCAGCGTGCAAGAGACGCTGCCCGGAACCGAAACCTCAAACCCCCAGTCGCGCCCAGTTTGCCAGCCATGCCGCTTCAGATAGATCCCGATTGAGGCGATGGTGTCGGCCTCTGACCCCCAGATATCCGCGCGGCCGTCGCCGTCGCCGTCTACGGCATGTTGCAGAAAGTTCGTGGGCATGAACTGCGGCTGGCCAAGGGCGCCAGCCCAGCTGCTCTTCATTGCATGGGCGGACACGTGACCTGCCTCCGCGATCTGCAGCGCCGCGATCAACTCGGCCGAGAAATAGTCCGCGCGCGTGCTCATGAACCCCTTGGTGGCGAGGACCTGAAAGGCGTCATGCGGAATGGCCGCCCGCCCATAGGCGCTTTCCCGCCCCCAGATCGCGAGGATGATCCGCCCGGGCACGCCGGTCTCCTGTTCGACCCTTGTCAGACTTGCCTTGTGGCGCCGGGCCATCTGGCGCCCGGTCGCCGTGGCGCCATCAACCGTGCCACGCCCGAAGTATTTCCCAGGTTTGCCGAACTCGGCCTGCCGCTGCGTTTTCGGCGTCTTGGCCGGGGCGCCAGGGGGCACCAGATCGGGCAGCTTCCAGTTCAGTGTCACGCCGTCAAAAGCGGCCTTGAACGTGCGACGCGAGACACCCGCCTGCCGAGCCTGCGGCCAGACCTCCTGCCGCAACCAGGTCTGGAACTGGCGCTCAATGGCGGCGTGGTCCTGGGCCAAGGCTGAGCCGAGGCCGCCCAGCAGCAGAAAAATAACAACCAGAGCTCGCAAAACCATGAGGGACCTTCCGGGAAACAAACATCCTACTGATCCCACCCGATCACGGGCCCCATGACAAGGGCTGAGCCTCAGCTCTCCGCGTTAGCCTCGGCCAGAACCCGCCGGGCCACCCGGAAGCACTCCAGCGCCTGCGGCACACCGCAATAAATCCCGATCACATGAATAATCGCCCGTAGTTCATCCTGTGTGACACCATTGTTCAGCGCCCCTTTGCAGTGAGTTTCCCACTCCTGCATCTTGCCCAGCGCGCCGATCATGGAAAGGTTCATCATCGACCGGGTCTTGGCATCGATGACATCATCGCCCCAGCCGAACCCCCAGCACCAGGCGGTCATCGCCTCCTGAAAGGGGCGGCTGAAATCATCCGCAGCAGCTAGATTGGCATCTACATATTCCGGCCCAAGGGTGGCGCGGCGCTGCTCAAGCCCCTTGAGAAACAGATCTTCGTCAAATGTGCTCATGCTGCGGCTCCGTGAATGCAGGATTTGGCGCCGGGTTCAGATAGCCCGGCGCAGCCAAGATGCCACTGATCTCAGCAGTATGGCCAGCATTGTCACATCAGAACGATGGATCAGGGCAGCGGAGCAGTCCGGAACAGACGGATCTTCAACCCGCCATGTGCGACCGGTGCCCCGAAGGGCAAAAAGGGCAGTTGGGTCGCCTTTGCCAGACCGGTTTCGCTGGTCACGATACCCACCTGCCAGCCGGAAAAACGCTCTTTCAGGACCTGCCCCAGCGCGCCGTAGAGTGCGAAGAGCAGTTTCTTGTTGCCGATCCGCGCCCCATAAGGCGGGTTCACGATCACCAGCCCTGGCGCCCCCTCGGGCGGCATCAGATCGCTTACCGCAGCCTGCGAAAAGGACGTGCAGCCTGCAACACCCGCACGGGCGGCATTGGCAGTGGCCATCTCCACCGCGCCCGCATTCCGGTCGGATCCGTAGAACCGCACCGGGGTCTCCTGCGAAACGACTGCGGCTTTCATCGCGGCAAAAGCATCCGCATCAAATGTCGCAAGTTGCTCAAAGGCAAAGCTGCGGCTGCGCCCGGGCGCCAGCCCCATGGCGATCTCGGCGGCCTCGATCACGAAGGTGCCGGAGCCGCACATCGGGTCCACTACTGCCTGGCTTCCGTCGAACCCGCATTCGCGCAGAAACAGCGCCGCCAGATTTTCCCGCATCGGCGCCTTGCCCACGGCCGATTTGTGGCCACGCTTGTGAAGCCCCTCGCCCGAAGTATCGACGCTGAACTGGCACAGGTTGTCCTCAATCCGGCATTTCAGCGTCACGCCTGCGCCGCTCATCTCATCACTGGCATTGGGCGGAATGATCGTGGCGCCCAGTTCTTCGGACAGGGCCCGTTCGATCCGCTGGGCGGCAGCGCCTGCGTGGTAGATTTTTGACTTCTTGTTGGTCGCCACCTCGACGCGGATCGGAACATCCGCGCGCAGTACATCCGCCCACGGAAATTTCCGGGCGCGTTTGTCCAGTTGCGCAAGGTGGAAGGCCCGGAAAGCACCGATCCGCGCCAGCACGCGCGCCGCGCCGCGCAGGTACAGGTTGGCGCGCCAGACCTCGGGCCAGCCGCCCTGCACCGTGACACCGCCGGGTACAGCCCGGGGATCGGAAAATTGCAGCTCGCGCGCCTCGGCCAGGAGGGCCTGTTCAAGCCCCGGCGCCGCGGTCAGAAAGATCTCGAATGTGGATTCATCTGTCATGGCACCTTCCTTAGCCGGAAACTCAGAACACCGCGACGGGAAAACGCGATTCTCCCAGCGCCCTCGCCATCCCCACAACACGAACCACCAATCCGGTTGATGCTGCGGTGCGGCAGCGGGTTTTCGCTGCGCCCGCATTGCAAACAGATATCCTCAGATCAACTTTAATCACAACATTGTCAGAGACTTACATCATTACTAATTTTTTAGTTTGACAATCCGCCGCACCCTATGAAACTCCTGTAGCAGTCAGGTGCGAGCAACGCACATCTGGCCTTACTGACTTTAGGGAGGAGAAAGATGCGGAAGTATCTTTTGTCCGCAGCAGCGGTTTGCGCCGTGGTTGCGGGCCAAGCAGCATATGCCGACGAGGCAGCTGCCAAGAAATGGATTGATGAAGAATTCCAGCCATCGGCCCTGTCCAAGGAAGAACAACTGTCCGAGATGCAGTGGTTTATTCAGGCGGCAGAGCCTTACAAGGGCATGGAAATCAACGTGCTGTCCGAGGGTATCCCCACGCACAGCTATGAATCGGAAGTTCTGACAAAAGCCTTTGAAGAAATCACCGGCATCAAGGTGAACCACCAGATCCTTGGTGAGGGCGAAGTCGTTCAGGCGGTTCAGACCCAAATGCAGACCAAGCGGAACCTCTATGACGCCTACGTCAACGATTCCGACCTGATCGGCACCCACTCGCGTCTGCAGCTTGCTTATAACCTCAGCGACATGATGGAAGGCGATTTCAAGGCTGTGACCAACCCCGGTCTCGACCTCGACGACTTCATGGGCACCCAGTTCACCACCGGTCCCGATGGCGATCTGTACCAGCTGCCCGACCAACAGTTCGCGAACCTCTACTGGTTCCGCAAAGACTGGTTCGACCGTGAAGACCTGCAAGCGGCCTTCAAAGAGAAATACGGCTACGATCTGGGCGTTCCGGTTAACTGGTCCGCTTATGAAGACATCGCCGAATTCTTCTCGGAAGATGTGAAGAACATCGATGGCGTCGATATCTACGGCCACATGGACTACGGCAAACGCGCGCCTGACCTTGGCTGGCGGATGACCGACGCCTGGCTGTCGATGGCGGGCGCAGGCTCCAAAGGTGAGCCGAACGGTGTGCCGATCGACGAATGGGGCATCCGCATGGAAGCGGGCACCTGTAACCCGGTTGGCGCCAGCGTCACCCGCGGTGGTGCCGCGAACGGCCCGGCTGCGGTCTATGCGATCCGCAAATGGGACGAATGGCTGCGCAAATACGCGCCTCCGGGTGCGGCGTCTTATGACTTCTACCAGTCCCTGCCCGCCCTGGCCCAAGGCAACGTGGCACAGCAGATCTTCTGGTACACCGCCTTCACCGCAGACATGGTGAAGCCGAAGTCCGAAGGCAACAACACCGTCGACGACAGCGGCACCCCGCTGTGGCGCATGGCACCCTCTCCGCATGGCCCCTACTGGGAAGAAGGCCAGAAGGTCGGCTATCAAGACGTGGGTTCCTGGACCTTCCTCAACTCCACTCCGCTGGACCGCGCGCAGGCTGCATGGCTCTACGCTCAGTTCGTGGTGTCGAAAACCGTGGACGTGAAGAAATCCCACGTGGGTCTCACCTTCATCCGCGACAGCTCGGTCAACCACCAGAGCTTCTCTGAACGTGCCGAGAAACTCGGTGGTCTGGTGGAATTCTATCGTTCGCCCGACCGCGTGGCATGGTCGCCGACCGGTGTGAACGTTCCGGACTATCCCAAGCTGGCCCAGATCTGGTGGCAGCAGATCGGTGACGTAAACTCCGGCGCCTTCACGCCGCAGGAAGCGATGGATCGTCTTGCTCAGGAAATGGACATCACCATGAGCCGGATGCAGCGCGCTGACGAGCAGGCCAACATCTACGGCGGCTGTGGTCCGCGCCTGAACGAAGAGAAGGACGCGGAATGGTGGTACGCCAATGGCGGCGCCAAGCCGAAGCTGGAGAACGAGAAGCCTCAGGGCCAGACCGTCAACTATGACGAGCTGGTTGCCCGCTGGGCCAAGAACTAAGGGCTCCCTCCCCGCCGGGCGGCTCTCCGCCCGGCCGACCCACCCCGAAGCGGCCCATGTCCTGCTTCGGGGCATTTGCAAACCCCACGGAAGCGCGGATCGCGCTTTGGCTCTCTCGCCGACGCCCGCAGCGGCGCAGCGCAAGCGGGCCCATTCTCCGGAAAGACCAACCAAGATGGCTCTTGAACTTAAAAACGTGGTCAAGCGCGTCGGCGCGATTGAGCACATAAAAGACACGTCTCTGATACTGGAGAGCGGTCACTTCAACGTCCTTCTGGGCGCCACCGGCTCGGGCAAGACCTCATTGATCAAACTGATGGCCGGGCTGGACCCGATTGCCAGCGGCAGCGTGTGGATGGAAGGCCGGGACGTGACCCGCCTCAACACCCAGAAACGCAACATCAGCCTGGTGCACCAATTCTTTATCAACTACCCGCACATGACGGTTTTTGAAAACATCGCCTCCCCCTTGAAGGTCGCAGGCATGGCAAAATCCGAAATCGAAGGTCGGGTAGAAGACGCCGCGGATATCCTGCAGTTGCGCCCGATGCTGCACCGGCGCCCGCATGAGCTCTCTGGCGGACAGCAGCAACGCTGCGCCCTTGCCCGCGCGATTGCCAAGGAAAGCCAGGCGGTGTTCCTGGACGAACCGCTGGCGAACCTCGATTACAAACTGCGCGAAGAACTGCGCGACCAGCTACCAGAGCTTTTCGCTGGACGTGGTGCCGTTGTAGTCTATGCCACCTCGGAACCCGAAGAGGCGTTGCTACTGGGCGGTAAGACCGCGCTGATGCGCGATGGCCGCGTTACCCAGTTCGGCCCCACCGCAGAGATCTACCGCGACCCGCAAAACGTGGCCGCGGCCCGGGTGTTCTCGGATCCGCCGATCAACACCGCCGAAATCACCAAACAGGGCAACATGGCCCGGCTGACCCCGGATGTGACCTGGGTTCTGGAGGGCGCCGCCGCAGATCTGGCGGATGGCACCTATACCGTCGCGATCCGCCCCTATCACGTGCTGCCCGTCGCCACCACGCAGGCCACGGTCCGCATCGCCGGACGCGTGCAGGTGACCGAGCTTTCGGGCTCCGAAAGCAGCGCCCATTTCGATCTGGGCCTTGGCAGCACTCAGGGCAGCTGGGTCTCCCTTTCGGCCGGGGTTCACCCCTACCAGGTCGGTGAAATGCATGATTTCTATATGGATCCATCCGCGTGCTATTTCTTTGCACCCGATGGCTCCCGCGTGGCGTGAGGCAAGACTATGGCAAAAATTACCCTTTCAAAACTACGCCACAGCTACCTTCCGGCGCCGACCTCCGCGTCCGACTACGCCCTGAAGGAAATTGATCTCGACTGGTCCGACGGCGGCGCCTATGCGCTGCTTGGTCCCTCGGGTTGTGGCAAATCCACCCTGCTGAACATCATATCAGGGCTTCTGGTGCCTTCCGAAGGTCAGATCCTGTTTGATGGCCAGGACGTCACCAAACTGCCCCCCGACCAGCGCAATATCGCGCAGGTGTTCCAGTTCCCGGTGATCTACGACACGATGACCGTTTACGACAACCTCGCCTTCCCGCTGCGCAATCGTGGCCGGGACGAGGCCATCGTACGCGAACGCGTCGTGGCGATTGCCGAGATGCTGGAAGTCACCGAGATGCTGAATCAGAAGGCCGCAGGGTTGTCACCTGACAACAAGCAGAAGATCTCGATGGGCCGTGGCCTGGTGCGCGAGGACGTGAACGTGGTGATGTTCGATGAACCGCTCACCGTGATCGATCCGCACCTGAAGTGGAAGCTGCGCTCCAAGCTGAAAGAGCTGCACCAGCGCGTGAAGGCGACGATGATCTACGTCACCCACGACCAGACCGAGGCACTGACCTTTGCCGATCAGGTGGTGGTGATGCAGCTTGGCGAAGTGGTGCAGATCGGCACGCCGGTTGAGCTGTTCGAACGCCCCGCGCATACGTTTGTCGGCCATTTCATCGGCTCGCCGGGCATGAACATCCTGCCCTGCACCTTTGACGGAGAGGCAAAGATCGAAGGCCAGCCAGTCGCCCTCGAAGGCCCCGTGCGCGGCACCCCTAATGGCAAGACCGAGATCGGCATCCGCCCGGAGTTCGTCTCGCTCTCAGACAGCGGCCTGCCCGCCACCGTCACCAAGGTGTCCGACATCGGCCGCCACACGGTGGTCGAATGCAACTGCCTTGGCCACAAGGTCAACGCCGTGATCGAGGAAGGCGCCGCCCCGCACAAAGGCGATGAAACCCACCTCGCCTTCCGCCAAGACCAGACCCGCCTTTACGTGGACGGCTGGCTCGCCACAGACCCGGAGTAACAGCAAATGAAAACCGAAAACCAAAAAGCATGGTTCTTTGTGCTGCCGGTCCTGTTGCTGGTGGCCTTCAACGCGCTCATCCCAATGATGACCGTCGTCAACTACTCGGTGCAGGAGACCTTCGGCGACAACGTCTTTTTCTGGCAGGGGCTCGACTGGTTCGAACAGATCCTGCGCTCCGACCGGTTCCACGCGGCGCTGGGGCGTCAGTTCCTCTTCACCTTCCTGATCCTGATCATCGAGGTGCCCTTGGGCATCGCGATTGCGCTGTCGATGCCACGCAAAGGGTTCTGGGTGCCGGTCTGCCTCGTGCTGATGGCGCTGCCGATGCTGATCCCCTGGAACGTGGTGGGCGCGATGTGGAACATCTTCACCCTCCCCGATATCGGCCTTCTGGGCTATTTCCTGAACCACACGCTCGGCATCAACTACGACATGACGCAGGATCCGGTCGCGGCCTGGGTGACCATCGTCACCATGGACGTCTGGCACTGGACCTCGCTGGTGGTGCTTCTGTCCTATGCGGGTCTCGTCTCAATCCCCGATGCCTATTATCAGGCAGCCAAGATCGACGGTGCCTCTAACTGGGCGGTGTTCCGGTTCATCCAGCTGCCCAAGATGAAAACCGTCCTGACCATCGCGATCCTGCTCAGGTTCATGGACAGCTTCAACATCTACACCGAGCCTTTCGTTCTGACCGGCGGTGGCCCCGGCAACTCCACCACGCTCCTGTCGATCGATCTGGTGAAAATCGCGCTGGGTCAGTTCGACCTCGGCCCTGCCGCCGCGATGTCGCTCATCTACTTTGCAATCACGCTTCTGGTCAGCTGGCTGTTTTACACCCTGATGACCAAAGACGATCAGAATTAAGGGAGGGATCAGATGCAGAAACGTTCCATCGTCCCCATCGTCTATATCCTGTTCCTCATGCTGCCGATCTACTGGCTGGTGGCGATGAGCTTCAAGACAACCAATGAAATCCTCGCGGGATTCTCGCTCTTTCCGCAGACCTTCACGCTGGAGAATTACAAGGTCATCTTCACCGATCCGACCTGGTACTGGGGTTATATCAACTCGATCCTCTACGTGACGATCAACACGGTGATTTCAGTCGCGGTGGCCCTGCCGGCCGCCTATGCCTTCAGCCGCTACCGCTTTCTGGGTGACAAGCAGCTGTTCTTCTGGCTGCTCACCAACCGGATGGCCCCTGCGGCGGTCTTTGCCCTGCCCTTTTTCCAGCTATATTCGGCCGTCGGGCTGTTCGACACCCATCTGGCGGTGGCGCTGGCGCACTGCCTGTTCAACATCCCGCTCGCAGTCTGGATCCTCGAAGGTTTCATGGGCGGCATTCCTAAGGAACTCGACGAGACCGCCTATGTGGATGGCTATTCCTTCCCGCGGTTCTTTGCCGTGATCTTCATCCCATCGATCAAGGCCGGGGTCGGCGTTGCTGCCTTCTTCTGCTTCATGTTCTCCTGGGTGGAGCTGCTGCTGGCCAAAACCCTGACAGCCGTGGCGGCCAAACCCATCGCCGCCACCATGACCAAAACCGCCTCCAGCGCCGGCTATGAGCTGGGCCTTCTGGCGGCTGCGGGCACATTGACAATCATTCCGGGCGCCATCGTGATTTGGTTCGTCCGCAACTACATCGCAAAGGGTTTTGCGATGGGGAGGGTTTGACATGCTATCCTGGATGGCCTGGACCTGGCCGACAGCGCTGGTCTTTATCGGTATCTTTTCTGCAATCGGCATTCTCATCGCACTGGAGATCCGCCACCCCGGCGGCGACCTGCGCAAGGGGGTCCTGGGGCTCGAAACCACTCGCGGCGACCGGCTGTTCATCAGCCTTCTGGGCACCGCCTATATCTTTCTTGCCTGGCTCGGTCTGATCGGCATGCCCCTCTGGATCCCGCTCGGCCTGTCCATCGCCTGGGGTGTCTTCTGCTTCTGGAAGGTGTGAGGGCAGCCCCACCCGGCGGGTCAAGGAGGCCGAAGGCCCCGCCAAAGGCGGCTTGTCCTTGACGCGCACGCCTTCAATACCCTTGAAAACGGCCTTGAGAGGCAGATCTGCCCCTCAAGGCCTTCTAAGCGAATCGGGCCTTTTTTTGCTGGTGCAAAGAGGTCTCTGCCCTACGAGCCCTGGCAACCAGAAATCTGCGCGCCTGGCCTCTGCTAAAAAAATAGTTTTCAACCCCTCCCCCTTTCCCCTAGCATAAGCGGAAGACCAAAATGGATCAGGCAACTGCGCGCATGCGAAAGAAACAGGACAAATCGCTCCTCACCGAAGTGGAACTGGAGTTCATGACCGTGGTCTGGGAAACCGGCGGCGGCACCGTGCGCGATATTCTGGCCGAGCTGAACAAAGTGCAGGAACGCGCCTATACCTCGGTCGCAACGGTCCTGAAAATCATGGAGCAGAAGGGTTTTCTTACCAGTGAACGGGCTGACCGGTCGCTGGTCTACCGCCCCGCTGTTCCCAAGGCAGAGTACCAGAAAACATCTCTGAAAAACCTTTCGAGCAAACTCTTCAACGGAGCCCCGGCCGCCCTTGTTGCCCGGCTTGTCGATGATGAGGACGTGACCGACGAAATGCTCGAAGAGATGAGAGCGCTTCTGGAGGAAAGGCTGGGGGACAATGCAACCTGATGCTCTACTGAATGCCTATCTTGATCTGAACCTGCTGCTGTTTGCGGGCGCGGCGCTCTGGCTGGTCGCGCGAAAACTGCTGTCCCGCAGTGCTTTCGGCTCAACCTACCGTCCGCAATTGCAGCTGCTGAACACGGTGACGCTGCTGCTCGCACTGTCTCCGCTGCTGGTATTGGCCCTGACCAGCCTGGTCTTTGCCCATCCACCCAACCTGTCGGACCTTCTGGTTGCGCAATATCTGCAGGGTCATGTCGGGATGAGCGCAACCCGGTTCGAGGATCTTCTGGGCCTGCGCGAGGATCTGGTTCGCACCCTGACCAGCGATCGACCTCTCTGGGCACAGGCGACGCTGGCCGCTCTGGCAGCTGGCGCGGCCTTCTGCACGGCGCAATTGGCGGTGTCGGTCCTGCGCCTGCGGAGCAGCCTGCGGCAGGCCTTTACCTGGAAACGCATCGGCAGCGTGCGGGTGCTGTTGTCTGATGAGGCCCGCGTCGCCTATTCCACCCGCAGTCTTTTTACGCGCTACGTGGTTCTGCCGACCGCCCTGCTGGAGGATCCGCAGGATCTGCGCCTGACCGTCGCGCATGAATTGCAGCACTTCCGGCAGCGCGACATCGAATGCGAATTTCTCCTCGATGCGCTGCGACCGCTGCTGTTCTGGAATCCCGCCTTCTACCTGTGGCGCCGCGAAGTGCGGCTGCTGCGTGAATTTGCCTGCGATCAGGCGATGATGGCACGGCCTCATTTCGATCTGCGTGCCTATTGCGAATGCCTGATCCGCGCCTGCGCCCATGCGGCCAAGGACCCGGTACTGTTTGCCCGCCGCAGCCCTGCGGTGGCCCTGGTCGATCGCCGCGAAACAGGTCGTGGCGCATCAGCGCTGGAACGCCGCCTGCTCGCCGTGACTGCCGATCAGAGCGCAGACGCCAACCCGCTGGGCTGGGCCATCATCTCGGGCCTGATGGTCGCCGCGGTGATGACAACCGCCCTGTTGCTGCAACGCCCCGCCGACTGGAGCCATGATCGGATCATGCTCTCGACCATCGTGAACCTTGAGCGCATGGCTAGCCGCGCGGCCACCACTCCGCAGACCGCCTCCGCCGCCCTGACTGGCAGCTTCACAACCGCTGGTTTTGGCACGGACCGCCCATAAAAGGCAGGCACGTCCCTCCACCGCCTTTCCTCCCTGCTTGCCTCTGCAAGCGATTTCCGCGCGCGACCTGTCTTGGGTCTGCAGCGGATAATTTCGGCCAAACCTTTGCAGAACCCGCAAAAGATCCTATCAAGGCTTCAGGAGGAGCCAAACCGAATGAAGCTGAACCCCGTCGATATCTCGAAAACCGCCTCGGCCTCGTCGATCGTTTTCGAAGCCCTGCGCAAGGCCATCATCGAAGGTGACCTGAAAGAGGGCGAACCGCTGCGGCAGGATGAAATCGCCGGGCTGTTCAACACCAGCCGGATCCCCGTCCGCGAGGCAATCTCGCGGCTTGAGGAACAGGGACTGGTCAAGACCCAGCGGTACAAGGGCGCGGTTGTGTCTGGCCTTTCCCCGGAAGAGGCACAGGAGATTTTTGATCTGCGGGCGCTGATCGAACCTGAAGTGATCCGCCGCGCGGTCCCGCAGATGACGCCAGAGGTCCTGGAGCAGGCCCGCCAGTGTCTGGAAGCGTTTTCCGCATCGGACGATCCCCTGACCTGGGGCCAGCTGAACCGGGATTTCCATTCGCAGCTCTACGCGGCTAGCGGCCTGCAATATCATCTCGATGTGATCGACAATGCCATGGACCGGGTCGACAGATATTTGCGCGCGCAGCTGGTGCTATCCAACGGCATGCAGCGCGCCCATGAAGAACACCTTGCCATTCTTGAGGCCTGCAGTACCGGCGATGCTGCCCTCGCTGCGGAACTGACCCGGGCGCATATCGCAGATGCCTGCACTTCGCTGGTGGAAAACATCGCCAACCTGCGCTGACGCCCAGCACACCAATGAACTGTCCAAAGTTTACCGACAGTCATGGCCTCCGCAGTGCCCTGAAATTGCTCTGAACCTCGGCAAGTAGGGCGTTTGTGCAGCATCACATCAGCCTATGAACCGATATTTTACCGCAAAACGGGAAAATATTTCCGCGGAACGGTGAATGATTGTAGAACTGCCGCACGGCGCGTCAGGGGGCAGAGCGCGCTATTCACTCATTCTTCCACTGTCTGACCTGGCCTCGGTCTGGAGAACGCTCGATTGAACGTGACACCCCGCAGAGTTGTCTTTCTGGGCGCCGGAGCGATCGGGTGTTTCCTCGGTGCGCATTGGGCAGCGGCCGTGCAGGCGGCGGGCGGGCGTATAGGCCTGATCGGACGGGCCGCCACTTGGGCGCAGATCGGTGCCGGACCGCTGCGACTGACCGGCGGCACGGCGGCGGACACTGACCTGTCGCTTCTGGACCTGCACGACAGCCCCGAGGCCTTGTCAGAGGCCGATCTTATCGTGCTGACGCTCAAATCCATCGGGCTGGAGCGGGCGATCGAAGAGATCCGCGCCTATACCGCCGAAGGAACGCCGATCCTCTGCCTGCTGAACGGAGTGTCCGCGGTGGAGCAGCTGCGTGCCGCCCTTCCCGCTCATCCGGTCATCGCCGGTATGGTGCCCTTCAATGTAGTCTGGGCATCCGGCAACCACCTGCATCGGTCCAGCGCCGGGCAGCTGAAGTTGGAACGCACGCCAGTCAGCGCTGCCCTTGCCGAGATCATCGCAGCCATCGGCGCCCCGGCAGAGCTGCAGGATGCGCTGAAGCCCATTCAATACGGCAAGCTGCTGTTGAACCTGATCAATCCGATCAATGCCCTCAGCGGCCTGCCACTTCATGCCATGCTCTGCCAATCGGGGTACCGCCGGATATACGCGGCCACGCTGCGCGAAGCGCTCCGGGTCTATGACGAAGCAGGGGTTACCTGGCAGACCGTCGGTCCCCTCTCCCCGCGGCTGGTGCAATGGTTGCTGCGTTTGCCCGACGCGCTGTTCAATAGGACATTGCTGCGGCTTCAGAAACTCGATCCGGCGTCGATGACCTCCATGGCCGTCGATCTGGCCGCGGGCAGGCCCACCGAAATCGATGCGATCACCGGCGAAATCCTGCGCTTGGCCGCAGCTGCCGACTGCCCGGCGCCCATCAACACTGACCTGTTCAATCTGATCAAAGCCCATGAGGCCGCGCCGACGCCACAGCAAGGCCATTCGGCAGCCGCCCTGGCCCAACTGCTGAGACTGTAAGATGACCCCGTCCGCACAAACACCCATGGTCTTTGGCCCCCTGAAAACACGGAACACGCCGAAACAGGCCCGCGCTGTCCAGCGCATCCACATCATTCTGTCCGCTACGGCCGATCTCTTGTCAGATCATCCGGTGCAAACGATCACGACCACACAGATTGCCACTCATGCCGGGATCCCGGTCAGCTCCATTTACCGCTATTTCTCCGATGTGAATCAGGTTTTGCGCGAGCTCTACCTGAAAAGCGCGCAGGAACTGCGGGACAAGGTTCTGGAGACGCTGGAAAACACCGAAACAAGACCGGGCTGGCGCGACAGGTTGCATCACATCATCCTTACCCAGAGAGACTACGTACGGAACAATCCTTACTACCGTTTGCTGCTGATGTATTTCGTCTCGGCCCGCCCAGCAGTCGCTGCCCGAGACCGGGAACGTGAATACACCACCGAACTGATGGAAATGCGCTGGAAACGCGGTCAAGACGGGTTTCATGGGGGCGATCCAAAGGTGGTGGCCCAGACGGTACTGCAGATCGCCGTCGCCATGGAGGATATGATCGCGGCTCAGTCCAACCCAGAAAACGCGGATATCTACGCGCAGGAGTTTCTCACCCTGCTGGATTCCTATCTGGCGAATTACCTAGAGGACTGATCCCGGTCATCAGGCAATGCTGTCCGCCCGTCCCACTTGGCGGCCCGAAAAAATACAGCCGCCCAGAAACGTGCCCTCGAGCGCGTTATAGCCATGATAGCCACCGCCGCCGAACCCGGCGACCTCCCCCGCGGCGAAAAGGCCGGGAATGGTCTTGCCATTGGCATCGACTAGTTGCCCATTCAGATCGGTCTGAAGACCGCCCAGCGTCTTGCGAGTGATTATGTTGAGCCGGACCCCGATCAGCGGACCGTTGTCGGGATCCAGGATCCGGTGCGGCTTTGCCGTGCGCATCAGCCTGTCGCCGCGATAATTGCGGGCCGCGTGGATCGCCATCATCTGGGCGTCTTTTGAGAACGGGTTGTCGATCTGCGCGTCCCGGGCAGTGATTTCGGCCCGTATTTTTTCGGCATCCAGCAGGCTGTTCCCTTGCAGTGCATTCATCTTAGCGATCAGATCCTCCAGCCGGTCAGCAACGACAAAATCCTCTCCGTGCTCCTTGAAGGCTTCCACGTTGGCGGTCGCCTTCTTATTCAAAAGTCGCTGTTTTAGGACCTGTTTCCAGCTTTTGGAGGCAAGGTCCGGGTTCTGCTCTGATCCGGATAACGCAAATTCCTTCTTGATGATTTTCTGCGTGGTGATGAACCAGGAATAATCATAGCCCGTGGCCAGAATGGCCTTCAGCGTGCCAAGACTGTCGAAGCCCGGCACGGCAGGCGGCGCGAAACGGTTGCCGGTCGCATCGAACCACATTGAGGACGGTCCCGGCAGGATCCGGATGCCATGGTTCGGCCAGATCGGATCCCAGTTCTTCACGCCTTCGGTGTAATGCCACATGCGGTCGGCGTTGATCACATGGCCACCGGCCTGCTGGGTGATCGCGACCATACGGCCGTCCACATGGGCGGGAACGCCTGCGATCATGTGTATTGGCGCGGCCCCCAGCCGGTCCGTCGGCCAGGCCTTGCGCACCAGATCCAGGTTGCCACCGATCCCGCCCGAGGCCACCACCACGCTGGCTGCGCGCAATTCAAAATCGTCAATGACCTCGCGGTTGGTCTTCTGCCCGCGGGCGCTGGTGTCTTCGGCAAGAACCTCGCCGCTGATGCCCGTGCAGGCGCCGTTCTGCATCAGCAGATGCGAGCAGCGATGGCGGAACTTCAGGCTGATGCGCCCCGCCTTTTCATGCTCCCTGACCCGGCGCTCGAACGGCTCCTGCGTGCCGGGACCCACGCCCCAGGTCAGATGGAACCGTGGCACCGAATTGCCATGCCCCGAAGCAAAGGAGCCGCCCCGCTCGGCCCAGCCGACGATGGGAAACCAGCGCATGCCCATGTCATGCAGCCAGGGCCGCATCTCACCGGCCGCAAAATCGATATAGCTTTCGGCCCATTTGCGCGGCCAGAGGTCTTCGTCACGATCGAAACCGGCGCTGCCCATCCAGTCAGAATAGGCCAATTCGCGACTGTCACGGATCCCCATGCGGCGCTGTTCGGGGCTGTCGATCAGCATCAGCCCGCCCAGCGACCAGAAGGCCTGCCCGCCAAGAAAACCTTCGGGTTCCTGATCGACGATCATGACCGTCTTGCCCCGGTCCGCCAGTTCGGCGGCGGCCACCAGTCCGGCCAGCCCCGCCCCGACGATAATGACATCTGCCTGTTGCTCAGCGTGTTTCATCGTTTCCCCTCCCGACGCGCGGCAGGCTGCGCAACTCCTCAATTGCACCCGGATTCCCCGATCCCTGCCCCGCTGTGCCCCGCATTTGCGATTGAAACCCGAGACCTCGATCAGGCTAGCAGCTCAATCCGCGCCTGCCCAGAATAACCACAGGGCAGCCAACCCGCCCGATTTTGGCCTTTTTGACACAGGTCGCGACCGACGTATTCATGCTCTCGACGGCGGTCGTAAACACGGCATAAAATCCCGCCAAACGGGAACTCTAAACAGGTGAATAACTGGTGGGAAGCAAGGCAGAGTTGGTGCGGTTTTGGT
Organism: Pseudophaeobacter sp. C1-32P7; assembly: GCF_041008775.1. Classification (NCBI taxonomy): domain Bacteria; kingdom Pseudomonadati; phylum Pseudomonadota; class Alphaproteobacteria; order Rhodobacterales; family Roseobacteraceae; genus Pseudophaeobacter; species Pseudophaeobacter sp. C1-32P7. Next base: position 19,057 of record NZ_JAXGFR010000009.1, read on the forward strand.
TCGAGGAAATCTGGTACCGGAACAACGACCAAATACAGGACGAGATGTTTTCAACCGGTGCAAAGGCGAGTGGCTCGGTGTCCAATCTGGCAGACAAGGATTTCAGGTCCATCGATATCGTCTCGGCCCTGAAAGCGCGCCTTGAATGCACACCAGAGGTGTCCTTTTCCGTCTTCGAAGAGCTAGGCGACTGGGTAATTACCTGTTTCACGGTAGCTGTCACGAAACACCCCACACGCCCGCCTTTTGATTTTGACGGCCAGATGATGTTCCGGATTAAGGACGACAAGATCGCCGAAATTCACTCGAACCTCAATTATATCAAGATGTTCGAAGGCCTTGGCCAGATGCCGCAGGATACGTTGCTGATTTCCCTGACCGGGGCCGAAATGCAATGGAAATGACGCGTAGCGCGTCCTGACCTTCCGGGATCAGTCCTCTGGATCCGGAGAGTTCGGCGCCTCGTATGATCCACCCATGGCAGCGCGCGTCTGTGCGAAATCCAGCAGTTTGACCTCGATATTGGCATTGACCGACCCGTCTTCAAAGGCCCCGTGCAGATCACGCAGCCCGGCAGGCAGGCCGGTCAGCTGTTCGATGGCCTCATCCACATGGCTGACCGCGTGGATCTGGAACTGCCCGGCGCGCACTGCCTCCACCACCTCGGGTTTCAACATGAGGTTCTCCACATTGCTGCGCGGGATCAGAACCCCCTGACGGCCTGTCAGCCCCTCGGTACGGCAGACCTCGAAAAACCCTTCGATCTTCTCATTCACGCCGCCAATGGGTTGGACATCGCCCATCTGGTTCACCGATCCGGTCACCGCAAAGGACTGTGAGATTGGCACCTCGGCAAGGGCCGACATCAGGGCGCAGAGCTCTGCCAACGACGCGCTGTCGCCTTCGACGCCGCCATAACTTTGCTCGAAAACGAGGCTGGCCCAAAGCGACAGGGGTGCGTCCGGTACATAGCGCGCCGCCAGATAGCCAGAGAGGATCAGCACCGCCTTGGAATGGATCGGACCGCCCAGCTTGGCCTCGCGCTCAATATCAACAACACGTCCGGACCCTACGCGAACGCGGGCGGTGATCCGCACCGGCGCGCCAAAGCTTTCTTCGCCCAGCGCCGAAACGGTCAGCCCGTTGATCTGACCGATCTCACTGCCCCGGGTGGAAATCAGGATCTGCTCCCGCGCGATCATCTCGCGCATCCGGTCGCGGATCAGACGACGGCGTTCTTCGGCAGCAGTGATGGCGCCATTCACATGTTTTGCCGAAATGGCCTCAGCGCCCTCCTGGCGGGCGTAGTGATTGCCTTCACGCAGGATATCCCACAAGGTCTCGATCCGAAGGCTCAGCTTTTCCTGATCCGCCGAGGCGCGCGAGGCGGCATCGATCAGCGCCGCCACACCATCAGCGGTCACCGGGCGCAGCGCCTCTTCCTCCACCAGCGCCGCAACCCGGCGGGCAAACAGCGCAATACTGTCCGCATCGCGCACCATGTCAGGCCCGAAATCAGCGGTGACGCGGAAAAACTTGTCAAAATCCGGATCGTATTCCGCCAGCAGCATGTGCAGCATACGATCCCCAACCAGCACAACCCGCACATCCAGCGGGATCGGTTCGGGTTTCATCGTGGTGGTCGAAATCAGCCCCAGCCGTTCACCCGGGGTGATCACATGCACCGCCTCTGTTTCCAAACAGCGCTTCAGCGCATCCCAGGCCAGAGGTTCCGCCAGCACCCGGCGGGCGTCCAGCACCAGAAAGCCCCCGTTTGCCCGATGCAATGCCCCCGGTTTGATCTGGGTAAAATCGGTGACCAGCACACCCTGCATCGCCATGTAGTCGATCTGCCCTGTCAGATTGGCCAGCGTCGGCAGGCTTTCCTCAACTACCGGCGCCCGGTCCGCATCTCCCTCATGGGTCACCACAACATTGACATGATACCGGTGAAACTGCGGATCCTCGCGCAGGGCAGCCAGCCCGGCGGGAAACGGCGCCTTGGAACGCCCCAGATCCAGTGACAAGAACAGATCCGCATGGGCCACCAGATCATCCCGCAGGGCCGTGAAATACGGACCTAGCTCGTCAATCTCGACAAAACCGCGACAGGCCCTGTCGACGGCGGCATCCACTGCGATCCGCGCCATTTCCGCATTGAGCCGGGTCAACGCATCGCGCTGTTCCCGCTCCAGCTCGGGCTGGTCCAGAAGGAAATCCTCCAGCTCGCTCTGAATTTCCGCAACCGCGTCGCGGATCTGTATCCGCTCTTCTTCGGGCAGCTTTTCGATCACCTCCGGTTTGACGATCTCATCGTCGCGTTTTGCGGCCAGGGAAAACCCCATCGGCGTACTCAGGATCGCGACATTCCTGGCTTCGGCCTTCTGACGCAGCGCATCAAAGGCCTCTTCGCGCCGCGCATTGTAATCCTGCTCCAGCGCCATCCGCTTGTTCTGGTAGTCTTCGGACACCAGCAGCGCCGGGATATGATTGGCCAACTCCTCAAGCAACCGGGCCATCGCGTTGCGCAGCCGCACGCCCTGCCCACGCGGCAGACAAATGGCGTTGGGCTGATCGGCGTCCTCAAAGTTTTGCACATAGACCCAGTCCTTTGGAATGGGGCGGCTGGCGGCCTCTTCCTCCAACACGCGCAGCACGGCGGATTTACGGCCACTGCCCCGTGGGCCTTGCACATAAAGATTGAACCGGCGGTGTTTCATCTGCGCCGACAGGCGGATCGCCTCCATTCCCCGGCCCTGCCCCAGCGGCCCTTCAAGCGGCTCAAGATCGGCGGTGGTTGCAAACTCGAACTCGGCCGGATCGCAGACCCGTCTCAGCTCATCGGGCGACAGTGCCGTATCAGACATGCAGGCTCCTGATTTGGTTCAGCATGATTGTGGGAAAGGTGGCATACTTGCGATCCCCCCGCCAGTGCCCAAGCACAAGCCGTAGGTGAAAACGCAGATAGATACGATCCTTGAAGTACCCACCGGGCGTATTGCCTTGAACCCGTCTCAGGACGTTTCTGCGGAGGCTGCCTTTGCCGCCGCATCCAGAAGGCGGACGACCTCTTCATCCGAGGTCTGCGAAAAATCGCTGTAAAAGCGCCCAATTGAGCCGAAAGGAAAGGGCATTTTCAGACAGATCAACTCGTCCACCTCGTCACGCAACGCCTCAGCGACATCCCGCGGGGCCACCGGAACCGCCAGCACCAAACGCGCCGGTTTGCGCGCACGCACAGCCCGCAGCGAGGCCCGGACCGTCGCGCCGGTGGCGATGCCATCATCCACGACAATCGCCGTCCGCCCCCTGAGCGGCACCTGCTTGCGTCCTTTCAGATAGACCTCCCGGCGGCGCCTAATTTCCTCCAGCCGGGGCCGGGACATCCGTTTGATATCCGCCGCGGCAAGTCCAAAGGATCTGGCGATTTCCGGGTTGGTGACGATCTTTGGGTCAGAGCCATTCACCACCGCCGCCACAGCGAGTTCGGGCTGTTCCGGGGCGCCGATCTTGCGGACCATGATCAGATCCATCGGGGCATTCAGCGCGCGCGCAACTTCGGCTGCGACAGGAACGCCCCCGCGCGGCAGCGCAAGGATCACCGGGTCTTGATACCCTTTGCCAGACAGTTCGGCCGCAAGGGCCTGCCCCGCATCTGTTCGATCTTTGAAAAGCGTCATTGCAGCCGCCTCCTGTCGCATGCCTGTATCCGCATTCGCTGGCTATGAACCGAATGTGGATACAGGAATACTAGCTGCGGGCTGCGCTGTCCTTGATCGACCTCAATCCGCCTTGGCAGGTGCCGCAGAGAGCTGCTCTGCCCCCCGCCACCATACCTCACAGTCCTGCACCGTAACCTCTGCAGACAGGCCGATCCCGACCAGATGCGTGTCACCGGGCACGTCAGCCGGGGTAATGCTAACGTCCTGCCCAACCACCTGAATAAGCCAGCCCCGCCCCGGCCTGCCACGCACGAACCCCTTGATCCGGAACAAGCCGGGTGGGCGGGTCTCAACGATCCGGGCGAGTTCCTCCCGGCTGAGAACGATATCCGCGCTGTGATGCCAATGCATGTAATCCGGATGTGCCCTGGCCCCCCGCTGCGGCTTGCTGGCGGGGTCCGGCTGCAACAGCAGCAGTTCGGCCACATGGTCTGCATCGCTCAGCAGAACCGGGGCCGACCGGCTGTCGGCGGCCAGCCCAAGGGCCACCGCCGGCGGAATTTCTTCGGTCTTGCTGACCAGCACCAGATCAGCGCAGGCCACCTGATCGCGTATCTGCGGGCCGATCAATGTATCGCTGAAAAGGCTCTGATAGCTGCCCGCATCGACCACGGTCACGATGCCGCCAAAACGCATCTCTGGCTCTGCCACGGCGGCATTGGCAATCTTTTGCGGATCAGCAATGCCGCTGGCCTCGACGATCAGGTGGTCCGGGCGAGGATTGCGGTCCAGCACATCAGCAATAGCCATGAAAAGGTCCGCCCCCATGGTGCAGCAGACACAGCCATTGGTCAGGGTCAGCGTGTCCTCATCGGCGCTGTGCAGCAGTTCGGCATCGATATTGATGGCGCCGAAATCATTGACCAGAACCATCAGACGCTGGCCATGCGGCGCCGACAGAAGGCGGTTGATCAGCGTGGTCTTGCCCGCTCCGAGGTACCCCCCGATCACGGTCATTGGCAGGCGGCTGTCAATCATGGCGGGTCACAGCAGATGCACCTGACCGCCCGACACTGTGCCCAGAACCGGCACGTCCTTCAGCGCCATCGGGTCCACCGCGGTCGGGTCCTCCCCCAGCACTGCGAAATCGGCTTTCTTACCAGTCTCGATACTACCGATCTCATCATCAAGCCGCAGCGTATAGGCCGCGCCCAGGGTGATCGCATGAAGCGCCTCTTCCACCGTGATCTGTTGCGCCGCGCCCAGGGTCCGACCCCTCATGGTCTGGCGATTGACGGCGCACCATGCGGTGAACAGCGGCGCCAGCGGCGTTACAGGCGCATCGGAATGGATCGTCATGTGCACACCTGCGTCCAGCGCGGCCCGGCAAGCATCCATCCGCAGGGCGCGATCCTCGCCAATGGTTGCCTCCGCGTGCTGATCCCCGAAGTACCAGATATGATTGGCAAAAATATTGGTGCAGATCCCCAGTTCCGCGCAGCGTTCGAACTGATCCCGCCCCATCATCTGGCAATGTTGAAGCACGTGGCGATGCCCCTGCCCCGGCGCCCGGCGCAGAGCTGCCTCGATGGCATCAATGGCGACCTCAGAAGCTTCGTCGCCGTTGACGTGAATATGCATCTGCACGCCTTCACGCTGCATCACTTCGCACAGGGCATAGATCTGATCGGGTACAGTGTTCCAGATGCCATTAGGCTGTCCGCCCACGTAGCCGGGCCATTTCACCCGCGCGGTCCAGCCCTGGATCGAACCATCGGTCATAAGCTTGACCGCCCCGAGGCGCAGCTTGTCGGTGGAGCGGGTGCCCAGATCTTTGGCCCGGGCGGCGATCAGTTCGGGCGTTGCCCCCATTGCACCCTGCGCAGGCACGATGCGGACCGGGAAATCCGGTGCGCCCGTCACCTCCAGCATGACATCCAGATCGCTGTCTTCCATGGTAGAGAAGAGATCTGCGATGGTGGTGACGCCCGCGCGTTTGGCGACCTCACCATAGGTCCGGATCGATGGCGCCTGCTGGGCCAGGCTGCGGAAATCGATGCCAAGCCGACGCATTACCGGGAACATTGCTGCCATTTCCTGCAGCTCGCCGGTCGGGCTGCCATCGGGGCCCTTCAGCACCCCTTCGGCATTTGTTTCCCGGCTGTATCCCGCCAGCTCCAGCGCCTTGGAGTTCACGCACATCAGGTGGAAATTGGAATAGATGATGGCAATCGGGCGGGTGGTGCTGATCTCATCCAGATGGTGCCGGTTCAGCCGCTCAGTGGGCAGGAAAATCGGATCGAACCCCCAGCCGATCAGTGGTGCGTCCTCTTCCAGCGATCCGGCGTACTCCGTGAGGCCGGAAATCACCTCCCCAATATCCGTCATGCCCGACCACATACGCCCGTCGGGGTCGATCCGGTCGTGATATCCGGCATAGGCATAGTTCCACATCGCCCCCGCCATCATATGGGCATGACCTTCGACAAAACCGGGCATCAGGACCGCATGACTGAGGCTGTCATCGCGTGCGACAGCGCCCCATTGCTGCGCGCAATCGGCATCGCCAACAGCCAGAATTTTACCGTCCTGCACCGCGACATGGGTCGCCACCGGCGTGTTCGGATCCTGAGTGATGATTTTTTTTGCTTTGAAAACAGTGATTTTTGACATGGAGCACCTTTGGGTTCCCCTTTGGGATATCCAAGCTTTGAACATTGGAAAAATGTAATTACTGTCGAGGTAACCCGCAAAAAATGCAGGAATTGATATGCGTTTCACGCTGAAACAACTTCGCTACTTCGATGCGGCGCTGCGGACCGGCTCCATCGCACGGGCTGCTGTCGAGATGAATATTTCGCAATCCTCGATCACCGCAGCCATCGACATGATCGAGCAAACGACAGGCACTGAACTCTTGCGGCGGCTGCCCGCGCGCGGGATCGTCCCAACCAGCAGCGGGCTGGCTGTAGGCGAGCGGGTTCAGGAGTTTCTTGAACAATCCAGGATTTTTGAATCGGATCTGATGTCCCTGACCGGTGATCTGGCAGGGACCCTGCGAATGGGTTGTTATGCCCCGACCGCACCTTATGTGCTGCCGCCGATCCTGAAGCGGATTTCCGAAGACTACCCGTCAATCAGCATCGAGCTGAAAGAGGGCGACATGCAGTCGATTGCCGATCTGCTGAGTTCGGGGGCCATTGATGTGGCGCTGACCTACCGGCGCACCACGCCAGAGGCGCAGCCTTTCATTCCGATGTTCCGGGCCACACCGATTGCACTGATCCCCGACGAGTCACCCTTGGCCCAAAAGCCGGAGGTCGATCTTCAGGATCTGGCGGAATTGCCGATGATCCTTCTGGACCTACCGGGGACACGTGCCTATTTTTGCAGCCTTTTCGAAGCCCGGGGCTTGCGCCCGAATATTGCGCATACCACCAAAAGCTCGTCTGTCCTGCGGGGGCTTGTTGCAGCGAACTTTGGCTATGCGCTGATGAATATCTGCGGCCCTAACGACCGCGTCGGACAAAGCGGCTATGTCGCCCGCCCGATCAAGGGCGATCTGGAATCACCACAATATGGAGTGGCTTACACGCCTGCGTCACAAAAATCTGCCATCGTGAAATCGGTTCTGGCCTCCTGCCGCGAGGTGGCGGAGCGCGGGGATTTTGATGATTTACTGTTTTCCAACCCGCAGGAAACACCCTCCTCTGCCCACATCTTCCGCTAAAAAATGAGACTTTCACCCCTGCAAAAGACTGTTTTCTGAGACGAGTGAGCGAGACTAGCCTGATTGAAACAGCAAAAAAACGATCAGGGAGATCCAGATGAAACTCATGTCACGCCTCTTGGGCGCGGCCGCATTTGCCGCACTATCCTCTACCGCCCTGCCCGCATTTGCCGACGGTGGCACGCTGGTCATCGCCTCCAGTCAGGTGCCGCGACACCTGAACGGCGCGGTGCAATCGGGCATCGCAACCGCCGTGCCGTCGACGCAGATTTTTGCCTCGCCCATCCGTTATGACGAAAACTGGGAGCCGCAGCCCTATCTGGCGAAAAGTTGGGAAACCTCCGAGGACGGCCTGACCGTCACGCTGAACCTGGTCGACAATGCCACCTTTCACGACGGAGAGCCGATCACCTCGGAAGATGTGGCCTATTCCATCCTGACCACAAAGGAAAACCACCCTTTCAAATCCATGTTCGCACCGGTCGAAAGCATCGACACGCCGGATGCGCATACGGTTGTGATCAACCTCAGCAATCCGCACCCGGCGCTGCTGCTGGCGCTGTCGCCCGCGCTGGCTCCGGTCCTGCCCAAGCACGTGTTCGACGATGGGCAGGACATCAAATCCCACCCGATGAATTCCAAACCTGTCGGCTCCGGCCCCTTCATGCTGGAAGAATTCAAGGCAGGCGAGGCCATCGTTCTGAAGAAGAACCCGAATTTCTTCCTGGACGGGCGCCCCAAGCTAGATGAGATCATCGTCCGCATCATCAAGGATCCCTCGGCGCTGCTGATCGCGATGGAAAACGGCGAAGCGGATATGTACCCCTTCATGGCCGGCAGCCAGGAAATCCGCCGCCTTGAAAAAGCCGACCATCTGGGTGTCACCGCCGAAGGCTATGCTGCGGTTGGTCCGCTCAACTGGCTAGCCTTCAACACCGCCTCGCCCAAGCTGAGCGACGTGCGGGTGCGTCAGGCGATTGCCTATGCGGTGGATCGCGACTTCATCACCAAGGCGTTGCACAGAGGCGTTTCCACGCCGCAACGGGGTCCGATCATCGAAAGCTCGCCCTTCTTTGACGAGAGCATCCCCGCCTATGATGCCGATCTGGACAAGGCAAAGGCCCTGATGGCCGAAGCCGGGTTTGCTGACGGGATGGAACTGACCATTGATTTCATCCCCGGCCCCAAGGAACAACAGCAGTCGATTGCCGAATACATGAAATCGCAGCTGAAGAAGATCGGTATTGCCGTCACCGTGCGCGCCGCGCCGGATTTCCCGACCTGGGCCGGCCGGGTTGGCGGCCATGACTTTGAACTGACGATGGATATCGTGTTCAACTGGGGCGACCCGGTAATCGGGGTGCATCGTACCTATCTCAGCGACAACATCCGCCAGGGCGTGATCTGGTCCAACACCCAGCAATACGCCAACGCAAAGGTCGATGAACTGCTGAACGCCGCCGCCATCGAAAGCGATCCGACCAAGCGTAAAGAGCTTTATGCCGAGTTCCAGCAGATCGTCGCAAAGGACCTGCCGGTCTACTGGATCAACGCGCTGCCCTATCACACGGCCTACGACAAGAAACTGATGAACGTTCCCACTGGCATTTGGGGCACCATGCACCCGATGGACATGGTCTCCTGGGGCGAGTGAGCCCGGGCCTGAACGGCTGATCCGGCGGGCGCCGACAAACAGAATACTGGCGCCCGCCCCCTTTCTTTCTGCCGGGGACATGTAATGAATGCTTCGTTTTTGATACGCCGGATTGGCTACGGGCTGGTCCTGATGCTGGGTGTGGTGGTTCTGAATTTCCTGCTGATCCGCCTGGCGCCGGGTGATCCGGCAGTGGTGATTGCCGGGGAAATGGGCGGCGCCACCGAAGAGATGCTGGAAAGCATCCGCGAAGAATACGGACTGAACAAGCCGCTGATCACGCAGCTGGGCATTTATGTCGGCAACGTGGTGACAGGCGACCTTGGCGAAAGTTTCTTCTTCAATCAGCCTGTTGCCACCCTGATCGCCCAGCGCATCCTGCCGACCATCCTGTTGGTGGTCACGGCTCAGGTCCTGTCGATCATCATCGGGGTTTTCCTCGGCGTAATTGCTGCCCGCAAGCCCAATGGCGTGATGAGCGCCTTCGTCTCGGTCTTTGCCACCATCGGATATGCGGTACCGGTGTTCTGGACCGGCATCATGCTGATCATCCTCTTTGCCAGCGTTTTGCCGATCTTCCCTGTCGAAGGCATGCAATCGGTCAAGCTGCGCGATGCGGGGATCTTTGTGCAGGCGCTGGACGTGCTGCATCACCTTGCCCTTCCGGCCTTTACGCTCGCCATCATCTATCTGGCGCAATACGCCCGGCTATCGCGTGCCTCGATGCTTGAGGTGCTGGGATCCGATTACATTCGCACCGCCAAGGCCAAGGGCGCCTCGCAGCGCTCGATCCTGTTCAAACATGCGCTGCGCAACGCGGCCCTGCCGATCCTGACGGTGGCCGGCCTGCAATTCGGCAACCTGATCTCGGGCGCGCTGCTGGTGGAGACCGTGTTCAACTGGCCCGGCATGGGGCGGCTCGCCTTTGATTCCATCCTGCGCCGCGATTACCCAACCATCATGGGGGTCCTGTTCTTTGCCAGCGCCATGGTGGTGATCGCCAATATCCTGACGGACATGAGCTACCGGCTGGCCGATCCGCGACTGAGGGGGAAAAGCTGATGTCCGACAACACCGCAACCGACACGTCTGCGGCCGAGCATCAGGCCCAAAGCCCGGCACTGGAAGCCTGGCGGATGTTCCGCCGCAACATTCCGGCCTTGTTCGGGGTGGTTCTGCTGACCCTGATCATCGGCGCGACGCTATACGGCACCCTCTTTTACAGCGGCGATCCATTCGACATCGTCTGGGCCCCGCATGAACCGCCCGGGGTGACGCCTGAGTTTCCCCTTGGCACCGACTATCTGGGTCGGGACATTATCGCGGGCATGCTGACCGGGGGCGGGCCGACCCTAGCGGTTGGGGCGGTTGCGGCTGCGATCACCATGGTGATCGGTATCGCGATGGGCGCCCTCGCCGGGTACTATGGCGGCTGGGTGGACAACCTTCTGATGCGGGTGACCGAGTTCTTTCAGGTGCTGCCCGCCCTATTGTTTGCCATGGTGCTGGTGACGCTGCTGTCCCCCACCCTGTTCACCATCGCCTTTGCCATCGGGGTGGTTAGCTGGCCGCAGACCGCGCGGCTGACACGGGCCGAATTCCTGAAGATCAAGAACCTTGAATACGTCACCGCCGCCCGCGCCATCGGCGCCCGGGACAAACGCATCATCTGGACCGTGATCCTGCCCAATGCCCTGCCGCCGCTGATCGTATCGGCAACGCTGACGGTTGGTGTCGCGATCCTGTTCGAAGCCGGGCTCAGCTTTCTCGGTCTTGGCGATCCAAATGTCATGAGCTGGGGCCTGATGATCGGTGCCAACCGTGAATACATTCTGGACGCCTGGTGGCCGGTCACTTTCCCTGGGCTTGCGATCTTCTTTACCGTCTTTGCCGTCAGCCTGATCGGAGACGGGCTCAACGATGCCTTCAATCCAAAGCTGAGGGAACGATGAACCACCTTCTGGAAATCGAAGACCTGCGCGTCACCTTCAACACCCGCTATGGCGAAGTCACCGCGCTGGACAGCATTTCGATGCATGTCAGCGCCGGGGAAACCCTGGGCGTGGTGGGCGAAAGCGGCTGCGGAAAATCCATCACCGCCCTGTCGGTCATGGGGCTGATCCCGACCCCGCCCGGTCGCATCGCCGGGGGCGCGATCCGCCTCAATGGCGAGGATCTGACCCGTGCCTCCGAAACCCGGATGCGAGGCTTACGCGGCTCGGAAATGGCGATGATCTTTCAGGAGCCGATGACCTCGCTCAACCCGGTGTTCACCGTCGGTGATCAGATCGCCGAGGCCATCATGCTGCACCAGAACGTCAGCCGCGACCAGGCCCTGCGGGATGCGGTGGCGCTGCTGGACCGGGTCGGCATCCCATCGCCGGATGCACGGGCGCGGGACTATCCGCACCAGCTGTCCGGCGGCATGCGCCAGCGGGTGATGATCGCCATGGCCGTCAGCTGCCGCCCAAAGGTACTGATCGCAGATGAGCCGACAACCGCGCTGGATGTGACGGTGCAGGCGCAGATCTTTGACCTGCTGAACGAAATCCAGCGCGATTTCGGCTCGGCCATCATCCTGATCACCCACGACATGGGCGCAATCAGTGAAATGGCGGACCGGGTGGCGGTCATGTACGCCGGACGGGTCATCGAGGAAGCCAGCGCCGACGATGTGCTGGACTATCCGCAACACCCCTATGCGCGAGGGCTGATCTCCTGCATCCCGGCCCTTGGCAAAGGCGATATGCCGGAGACCTTGGCGGAAATCCCCGGCGTGGTGCCGCCGCTGCATTTGCTGGGGGCGGGCTGCGCTTTTGCTGATCGCTGCGCCCATTGCACCGATCGCTGCACCCGTGAAAAGCCGCTTCTGGCCACCCATGGCCACCATCCCGCGGCCTGCCACGCGGTCGAGGAGAACCGGATATGACAACGCTTCTGGATGTACGGGATCTGAAGGTCCGCTTTGCCCTGCCGAAACCTTCGCTCTTTGCGCCGCAACCCTTTCTGGAGGCAGTCCGGGGCGTGTCCTTCACGCTGGAGCGGGGCCGCGCCCTTGGCATTGTCGGTGAAAGCGGCTCGGGCAAGACCACGGCGGCCATGTCGACGATTCGGCTGGTGCCTGCGGCTGGGGGCGAGATCCTGTTCGACGGTGAAGACCTGCTGCAACTGGATGACGAGGCGATGCGCGCTCGTAGGCGTGATATTCAGCTGATATTTCAGGATCCCTATTCCTCGCTCAACCCGCGGGCACGGGTGGTGGATATCGTGCGCGAGCCGATGGAGCTGATGAATATCGGCGATGCCGACAGCCGTCTGGCCCGGGTCAAGGAGTTGTTCGAACTGGTGGGCCTGCGTCCCGACCAGCTGAACCTCTTCCCGCACCAGTTCTCGGGCGGGCAGCGGCAGCGGATTTCCATCGCGCGCGCGCTGACCACCAATCCCCGGCTGCTGGTCTGTGACGAACCTGTCAGTGCCCTCGACGTGGCCATTCAGGCGCAAATTCTGAACCTGCTGGCGCGACTGAAACGGGAACTTGGTCTGTCCTACCTGTTCATCAGCCACGATCTGGGCGTGGTCCGGCACCTCTGCGATGATGTGGCTGTGATGTATCTAGGCCAGATCGTCGAACAGGCCAGCCGGGAGGAGTTGTTCGACAGTCCGAAACATCCCTACACGCAGGCCCTGCTGGCAGCGGCGCCCTCTCTGGCGCGGCGCAAGTCCAAAGGCTATGTGCGACCGCTGAAACTCTCCGGCGATCCGCCCAGCCCGATCAACCCGCCAAAAGGCTGCGCCTTTGTGGACCGCTGCCCCCTGGCGCAGGATCTGTGCCGACAGGAGCAACCTATCCTGAAACCCAATGGGGCCAGCCAGGTCGCCTGCCATTTCGCATCCCCATAAGGCCCGCAGCCCCATTGCGGGGCTGCGGAATGCTCTTTCCTATCCTGCAGCCGGGATCATGAAGCCATCAAAGAACTGGCTGAGCGCCTCATGGGCATCCAGTGGCAAAACCTGGGCCACGTGCTGATCCGGACGCACCAGCACCATGCAGCCCTGGCTCCGATCAATACCGCGCATGTCAAAGATATCCTGCCCCGATTTCAGATCCGGGCAAAAGACCTTCTCGTAATCGCGCAACCCGTAGCGTCCCTTCAAAGGCCGCAACAGTGACGGCATGTCACCCGGCGTCAGGCTGCGGTGCTCCTGCTGCAGCACGGCGCGCGCATCCAGAACGGAATCGATATCTGCTCCCTCTGCTGTGTAGCGCCGCAAGGGTGAGGCGGCATTGCCTTCCAGATACTGACACAGCGCATGCAAAGCGCCGCCTTCCTGGCCCCGGTCATCGGCCGCGGCAAAGGCGAAGAGACGCCAGCGCCCATCAGCCCGCACCACATGGCCCAGCTGCAGGGGACGCGCATCCGCCAGCCGGATCACCGGCGCCGAATGGAACCGCATGCCCAGAGGAAAACCGCTGGCCAGTGCCTGATGGGAGTCCGCTCCGGTCAGAACCGAGGGCGCGTATTGGATGGCCGTGCCGGCAGTGAACCGCCCGTGCTGCATGAAATATTTCTGGAACTCCTCGGGGTCGACGCCGCCCTCAGCATCGCCGGTCTTGGGCTTGGCGCTGAACATGCGTGCGAATTCGCGGTCGAAGTCAATCAGCATCTTTGCTACCCCCTGCCGTTCGGCAGAGTAGCTGTGCAGTATTTCGGGCACCGCCTGCTTGCGCAGGACAGCGGCCAGCTTCCAGCCCAGATTGAACCCGTCGCGCATGGAGACGTTCATGCCCTGCCCCGCCTTGGGACTGTGCGTGTGGCAGGCATCCCCGGCGATGAAGACGCGCGGAAGCTGACTGTCGATGTTTTCGGCCGGAACGTCGTCGAACTTGTCGCACAACCGCTGACCGATCTCATAGACCGACCACCATGCGGTTTCCTTCACCTCTAGCGTATAGGGATGCAGGATCCGCTGCGCCGCCGCGACCAGTTTGTCCAGAGTGATATTGCGGCTGGCGACCCGCTCATCCTCTTTCAGCTTGTCCAACTCGATATAGAGCCGGACCATGTAGCCGCCCTCGCGCGGGATCACCAGAAGGTTGCCCTCTTCCGCCGAATGCACGGTAGCCTTCATGCGGATATCGGGAAAGTCGGTGACGGCAAGAACATCCATCACACCCCAGGCCTGATTGGCAGAATCGCCAGTCAGCTTGCGCCCGATCGCCTCGCGCACGCGGCTGCGGGCACCATCACAGCCCACCACGTATTTTGCACGCAGTTCATGGGTTTCGCCCTCTTGGCCGGGCGCGGTGCTTTCCAATGTCACTGTCACCGGGAACTCCGCGTCCCCGGTCACCGTCAGATCCTTGATGCGCTGGTTATACCAGGGCGCCATCGCCGTGGGCGCATTGGCCATGGTCTCCAGAAAGAAATCATGCACCCGCGCCTGATTGAGGATCACATGGGGGAATTCCGACAAGCCATCCTCGGTATCCTGAATGCGGCCACTGCGGGTGATGCAGCCGGGGTTTTCTGCATCCGGGCGCCAGAACGAGGTTTCATTGACCCAGTAGGATTCCTTCAGAACCTTCTCGCTGAAGCCAAACGCCTCGAACATCTCCATCGAGCGGCAGGCAATCCCATCCGCCTGCCCCACCTCGATGGGGTCGGCGCGTTGTTCAACGATCCCGGTGCGGATGTCCGAAAACGCAGCCAGCTGGCTGGCAAGCACCAGCCCCGTGGGGCCGGTACCGACAATCAAAACGTCCAGCGTGTCAGGCAGTGGCGCCGTATCCCCCCCGTTTTGGGTAAGGTCCGTGTGCACCGCGGGGTCGCCCGGGCGAAATCCGTTCAGGTGATATTGCATGCGCTTTCCTCCACGATCTCGGCATTTAATAAGTCCACTTACATTTCAGAGGGGTTGTGTGTCAATTATTATATGTATACTTACTTTAATTCGTAAAACCTGTCGAAATCCCAAGTGTACACAGCAGAAAGCGCCCCGCCGGGGTCCCCCAGCAGGCCGGATGCAGGCTTTCAATGTCCTTGAAGTGACGGATTACCAGCGCTTCAGCGCGTCTTCATCGGCGTCCTTGGCGGCGACCCATTCGGCCTCGCCATCGCGCAGGACCTCTTTTTTCCAAAATGGGGCGCGGGACTTCAGGTAATCCATCAGGAACTCGGCCGCTTCAAAGGCGTCCTTGCGGTGGCGAGCGGCGGTTGCGACCATCATGATACGCTCTCCGGGTTCCAGCCGACCATAGCGATGGATCACCAATGCATCCGCTAAATCCCAGCGCGTCATCGCCTCGGAGGCGATTTTTTCCAGCGCCTTCTGCGTCATGCCGGGATAATGCTCAATCTCCATCGCGGCCATGTCGCCGGTGTCTGCATCGCGCACGACGCCAGTGAATGTCACCACAGCCCCGGCCCCGGCCACTGCATCGGCAAAAGCTTCGGTGACCGACCCAAGATCAAAAGACGCTTCCTGCACCAGAACGCGCATCGCCTAGCCCCCCGTCATCGGCGGGAAAAAGGCCACTTCCCGAACACCCTCAAGCGGGGCATCAAAATCGGAAAGCTCCTGATCCAGCGCCACCCGCAGGGCCGAGATATCGGCAAAGGCCGCCGCATAGCGCGGCTCCCGTGCGCGCAATTCCTCGACCAGATCCGACACGGTTGCCGCCGTGGTTTCAACGCGCTCGCGCGGCAGGCCGATCCGTTCGCGCACCCAGGCAAAATACAAGATATCCATCAGCGCGTCTCCTTCAGAAATGGCAGGGCCTTTTTCAGATAGTCGGCCCCGGTGATCAGGGTCAGCGCCGCTGCAATCCACAGTAGCCACAGCCCGATGCGGCCGGTCCAGACCATGCCTTCGAATTTCCATCTGAGGCCGGTTACATCTTCGACCTCTCCTGCAAGGATCTGCCCCAGAAGCTCATCATCCATCCCGAAGGAGGACATCACCAGATAGTGCTCGAACACCCCTTGGCAAAACAGGGTGGCGATGGCCGTCATCTGGGCCGTCGTCTTCCACTTGGCCAGTTTGGTGACCTTCAGCGTGCCAGCCGTATCCCCCAGGTATTCCCGCAGGCCAGAGACGAAAACCTCACGAAACAGGATGACCGTCGCGGGCAGCACCAGCCAGGGAGCCCAATGCTCGGCTGCATAGCCGACAAGGATCATCAGCGCGATCACCACCATCGCCTTGTCCGCAATCGGATCCAGCATCGCGCCGATCTTGGTCTCCTGCTTCCAGGCACGAGCCAGATAGCCGTCGAACCAATCGGTCACCGCTGCGCCGACAAACAGCAACAGCGCAAACCAATCCGCCAGCGGACGGCTGAAGTAGAGAAACATGATGGCAAGACCGGGTGCAGCCAGCAGCCGCACGATGGTCAGGATATTGGGCAAGGTCCACGTCATGGACGCACATTATCCGGCTGTTTCACAAGTGGAAAGCAGGCTTAATCAAATTTTGACGTGGTCCGGCAAAGACCGGCCGCGACCAATTGTGTCGCTGCAGATCCGCTGCGTCGGGAATGTGGTCCGATCACCCAACCGAGGTATCCAAAAGTGCGCCCTTCTTTTCACCGTGGTGACTAGAATGATCGAACTTCCGGTGCACCTCGTTCAGGCGATTGCGGTCGTCAAAGATGTGGATGTTGATGACCCGCATCAGGTCTTCCTGAGCAAGCTTGAGGGCTTCCGCCTCGGTTTCGGCCAGCCCGGTGCCTTTGAGCTTGTCCAACTCCTTGGCGATTTTCTCGCATTCCTTCTTGGCCTTGATCAGATGTTCCCCCTCATGCGCGAGGCAACAGGCGTAAAAGCGATACCATTCGATCAGTGCTCGGGGGGACAACCCGCTGACCGAGCGTTTCGGGCAACGCACCGTGGTGTGCAGGGTCAACTTCAGCGTTGAAACCTTGGTCGTGACCTCGAACCAGCCGGTCTTCTTGTCGATCTTTGCCTTGCCATCCGCCACGTATTTGCCCTTGGCGGTCAGGCACTCCAGCTCCGTGGTGGTCAGAAAGGTAACCTTCTTGTTGTCGTTCGGGTCCTTGGGCCCCTTGCTCTTGATGCTTTTAGCAATGTCCGGCAGCGTCTTTCCGGACACAGAATAAGTGTCGTAGGCGACGGGCTTTACGGTCAGGGAAACAGCCATGGCTCCTCCGGGCGGCTAGGGACGCGCGCCCAGAATAGCATGTTTCCCCCCTACCCCAAAATCAGACGCCTAGCCTTGCGCGTGGAAGTGGTCGTAGATCCGTTCTGCCAGCGCCTCGGAAATGCCATCCACCGCCTTGAGGTCAGCCAGATTGGCGCGGCTCACCGCCTTGGCGCTGCCGAAGTGGGCCAGCAGTGCACGTTTCCGGCTGGCGCCGACACCGGCTACCTCATCCAGCGGTGTCGCCCCCATCGCCTTGGCCCGTTTGGCCCGATGGGTGCCGATGGCAAATCTGTGCGCCTCGTCCCGTAGACGCTGGATGAAATAAAGCACCGGATCGTTGCGTTGCAGGGCAAAGGCATTCTCACCCAGCCGGTGGAACTCTTCCTTCCCGTGGTCGCGATCCACCCCTTTGGCGACGCCGACCATGGGAATATCCTGCACGCCGTGTTCTGCCATGATCTCCGCCACGGCCGACACCTGCCCGGCACCGCCGTCGATCAGCAGCAGATCCGGCCACAGCCCCTTTTCCCGGTCGGGATCCTCTTTCAGCAAGCGGGAGAACCGGCGGTTCAGCACCTCCTTCATCATGCCGAAGTCATCGCCAGGTGTCAGGTCGTCGCCCTTGATGTTGAACTTGCGGTAGGCATTCTTCATCAGCCCCTCGGGGCCCGCGACGATCATGCCACCGACCGCATGGGAGCCTTGGATATGCGAGTTGTCGTAAACCTCAATCCGATTTGGCGGACCGTCTAGGCCAAAGGCCTCCGCCAGCCCCTTCAGCAGCTTGGCCTGCGTCGCGCTTTCAGCCATGCGGCGGGCCAGGCTCTCGCGGGCATTGCGCACGGCACCAGCCACCAGTTCAGTCTTTTCACCGCGTTGCGGGACCATCACCTCGACCCGGCGCCCAGCCTTCTCGCTCAGCGCCTGCTCCATCAGATCGCCATTCTCGATATCATCAGACAGGATCAACTGCCGCGGCGGCTCCTTGTTGCTGTAGAACTGGCCAAGGAAGGCCTCCATCACCTCGGCGGGGCTGTTGTCGGCATCGACGCGGGGATAGAAATCCTGATTGCCCCAGTTCTGGTTCGCCCGGATGAAGAAGACCTGAACGCAGGCCTGCCCCCCCTCCATGTGCAGACCGATGACATCCGCCTCGGCGACACCGCGCGGATTGATGCCTTGCGCCGTTTGCACCTGTGTCAGCGCCTTGATCCGGTCGCGCAGGGCGGCCGCGCGCTCGAACTCCATCGCTTCGGAGGCCGCCATCATCTGTTCTGCCAGTTCCTCCTGGATCTTGGTGGAGCGCCCGGACAGGAACCGCTCGGCATCACGGACGCTGGCGGCGTACTCTTCGGCGCTGATTTCCCCGGTACAGGGGGCCGAGCAGCGCTTGATCTGATATTGCAGACAGGGGCGCGTGCGGCTCTCGAACATTGCGTCCGAGCAGTTGCGCAGCAGGAACGCCTTTTGCAGCTGGTTCAGCGTTCGGTTCACCGCGCCTGCGCTGGCAAAGGGTCCGAAATAGCTCCCCTTTTCCTTGCGGGCGCCCCGATGCTTCTTGATCTGCGGATAGGCGTGATCTTTGGACACCAGGATATTGGGAAAGCTTTTGTCATCGCGCAGCAGCACGTTGTACTTCGGCTTCAGCTGCTTGATCAGATTCTGCTCCAGCAGCAGCGCCTCGGTTTCCGTCCGCGTGGTCAGGAACATCATCGAGGTGGTAAGCGCGATCATCCGTTCGATCCGCGGACTATTGCCCGGCCGGGTATAATTCGACACCCGCGCCTTCAGATTGCGCGCCTTGCCCACATAAAGAACCCGGCTGTCGGCATCGAGCATGCGATAAACGCCGGGCGAGGAATCCAGCGTTTTCACATAGCCCTGAATGACGGCATAACCGCTGCGCGGCGGTTCCGCGGGCGATGCATCTGATGTCTGATCAATCATGTCCTGACACATATGATTCTACGCATGTCGCTGCAATGTTTCCCAGCCTGTTTCAAGAGCGGACAAATCCACCACTCCTGTGGATAAGTGTGAAGATATCTTCGGGCTATCCAGCGATTTCCCTTGTTTTCGACCGGTTTTGGAAGAATGCCTAAAATTTAGGCGGATATATAAGACCTTGATTTCGTTTTTAAAATTTTCCAACGCCTGACAAGGTTTTGAAAACAAAGACACTTTTGTAACGGGTTTGTGATCATCGCGCTGGTGGTGCAAAACTTTTCGCAAAGACCGGTCCGGCAGGGGTTATTCCAGCCCGACCACGTCCGGCGTTTCCCAGGCCAGATGCTGCCCGCCATCGACACAGATCAGCTGTCCGGTAACCGCTGGCGCCTCCAGAAGATAGCCTAGTGCGGCCGTGATATCGCCCAGATTGGCGCCCCGCTGCAGAACGGTTCTGGCCCGCTGATCGTTGAACTGCTGCGGGCTCTGGCGCGGTCCCTGTAGGGTTGGCCCCGGCCCGATAGCGTTGACCCGGATCCGGGGCGCCAGCCCCTGCGCCGCCGTCTGCGTCAGCGTCCAGAGGGCGGATTTGGCCAACGTGTAGCTGCTGAACTCAGGCGTCAGTCGCCGTACCCGCTGATCGATCATGTTGACCACCAGCCCCCAGGCCTGCGGCTCATTGCTCTCATCAAACGGCTGCTCGACCTCTTGTGCGGCCATCGCCTGCATCAGCACGAAGGGAGCACGCAGGTTGCTGCCGAAATGTCGGTCCCAGCTTTCCCGCGTCGCGGTTTCAAAACTGTCATGCTCGAAGATGGAGGCGTTGTTCACAAGGCAGGTGATCGGGCCGCCCAATGCCTTGGCCGCCGCAGGCAGTAGTTCTACGGCTTCAGCCTCACACAGAAGATCCGCCTGCACCAGTTCAGCGCGCCGCCCCAGACCTCGTATCGCATCGGCAGTGGCTTTCGCCTCAGCCTCAGAGGTCGCGTAATGGACGGCAACGTCGAACCCCTGCCGGGCCAGTTTCAGGGCCATCGCCTGCCCCAGACGTTTGCCCGCTCCTGTCACCAAAGCCCGCATGGATGCCTCCCTGATTGCCTGCCTGCTTCTGTGGTCAGAGCAGAACCCACAGATAGAGCACATAAAGCCCGGTCAAGAGACCACCCCACCGGCGCGTGATGTCCATCTTGAAAAAGACAAAAGGAAAGATCAGCAGCGAGGCCGCCAGCATCACCCAAAGGTCAAAGCGCAGGAATTCGGGATCGACCGAGATCGGCCCGACAAAGGTCGCAACACCGATGATGGCCAGCAGGTTGAACATGTTGGAGCCGATGACATTGCCCAGCGCGACATCCGCCTGCCGCCGCAACGCCGCCATGACCGTGGTGGCGAGTTCCGGCAGGGAGGTTCCTATCGCCACCAACGTCAGACCAATGACGGTTTCGCTGATGCCATACATCCGCGCGATGATCGTGGCATTGTCTACAAGCAAATCCGCGCCCAGTGGCAGGCCGACCAGCCCGAGGACAAGGTAGACGCCGATACGCCAGAACGGCATGTCGGGGTCGGCTTCCTCGATCTCTTCCAGATCATCCGCTGCCTCCGCTTTCCCATTCCGGTTGCGCCGGTGTGCCCGTGCCTCGCGGAATGCGCCGCCCAGTACAATCGCCAGCGCCGCCAGCAGGATCAGCCCCGACCACAGGGTGAACACCCCGACGAAAGCCAACGCGATGAACAGCACCGAGGCGATGAGCATGTAAACATAGTTTTTCTGCGTCGCGCATTTGCTGGTATCCAGCCGCATCAGGATCGCAGGCACGCCCAGAACCAGAAGGATATTGGCTGTATTGGATCCTACGACGTTGCCCATCGCAATGCCGTCGGCACCTTCCATAACCGCGCTGATGGCAATCAGAAGTTCGGGCGCCGAGGTACCAAAGGCCACGATGGTTAGACTGACGATCAGGGCCGGAACGCCAAGGCGCAGCGACAGGTTAACCGCCCCGCGCACCAATGCGTCCCCGGCCAGCAGCAGGATCACCAGGCCCAATCCACAATACAACCAAGGCATCATCGCCGTGGTCCTCCTTTTCCGCAGGCGCAGGGCCCTTTGCCAATCCTAAAGCGTCCGCAGGACGGGCAACGCGCAGATTTCAGCTGCTTGTGCCCGGGCAGCCGGAGCTTTCCGAACATGGCCATAACCGCCATAACAACCAGGAAAATGGAAACGATTTTGAGCAGCACGTCAGAGGCCAAACCGCGCGAATTCCGCGCGTTCCTCAAGGCCACCCAGGGCATCCTGTGCCATCTGCATGCCGAACCGGCTCAGGAACGGGCGCTTCATGCCATAACGGCGGATCCGCACCTTGTCGCCGTAGCGCTGCTTCAGTTTCGGCAGCAGATGCGCGATCCCGTCAATCAGGCCCAGTTCGGTTGCCCGCCGGGCCAGCCAGACCTCACCGGTGAACAGCGGTTCATCCTTGCTCAGCGCATCGCCGCGACGGCTGGTCACGTGATGGATGAAATTGGTGTGAATATCGTTCAGAAGTCTTTTCAGGCGCGCCACGTCTTCGGGGTTTTCAGGACGGAACGGATCCAGCATCGATTTGCTTTCGCCTGCCGTGTAGACCCGGCGCTCCACCCCCTGACGGGCCAGCAGTACATGGGCACCAAAGCCCGCGGAAATCACGCCGATCGAACCGACGACGGAACTGTCATCTGCCCAGATTTCATCCGCCGCGGCCGCCAGCCAATAACCGCCAGAGGCCGCCACATCCTCGACAAAGGCGATCACGGGGATCTCTTTTTCCTCGGCCAGGCGCCGGATGCGCGCGCCGATCAGCGAACTTTGCACCGGTGAGCCGCCCGGAGAATTGATCTCCAGCGCCACGGCGGCGGGCTTGCCCTTGCTAAAGGCGCGCTCCAGCACAGGGGCCAACGCCGCATCGCTCAGACTGCCGCGTCCCGGCATTCCGATCGCGCCGGACAGGCGGACCACAGAAACAAGAGGCGGCTTTTTGACAAAGGGTATGCGCAGGATCATGGCGCCGATGTAGAATGCCCCCCGCCCCGAAACAAGGTCCCCGGGGCAGGGAAACGACCGCAAAGGGAAAAAGCACCTGTGCGCAGGCAATTTTGCAACGCACCACCCCGGGCAAACGTCCGAATGTTGCGGCCCGCCTGCCTTCGCTGTATCGCCCAGCGATCAGGACCGGATGCGCCAGCCGGTTTTGAAAATCCACCAGATCACCGCAAGGCACAGGCAGGTAAACCCACCGATGGCCAAGAGGCTGGTCCCGACCGGAACATCTGCGGTGCCAAAGAAGGACCAGCGGAAGCCCGAGATCAGATAGACCACCGGATTGAACATGGTGATTTTCTGCCAGAGCGGCGGCAACATCGAGATCGAGTAGAAAGACCCGCCAAGAAACACCAGCGGAGTCACGATCAGCAACGGCACAAGTTGCAGCTGTTCAAAGTTTTTCGCCCAGATCCCGATGATGAAGCCCAACAGCGCAAAGCTGAGGCACGTCAGCAGCAGGAACAGCACCATGGCAAAAGGGTGCGCGATGGACAGATCCACGAACAGCGAGGCCGTGCACAGGATCACCACCCCAATGAACAGCGCCTTGGTCGCGGCCGCCCCGACATAGCCGAGGACAATCTCAAGAAAATTGATCGGCGCCGACAACAGCTCGTAAACCGTGCCGATGAATTTGGGGAAATAGATCCCAAAGGAGGCATTCGAAATGCTCTGCGTGATCACGCTCAGCATGATCAGCCCCGGCACAATGAAGGCGCCATAGGCGATGCCCTCGACCTCGTCGATGCGGCTGCCGATGGCGGCGCCAAAAACCACGAAATAAAGCGAGGTCGACAGGACCGGCGACAGGAAGCTTTGCATCAGCGTGCGAAAGAAGCGCGCCATTTCAAAGCGATATATTGATGCAACCGCCGTCCAGTTCATGACTCTTCTCCCGCGACAAGACCGACAAATATATCTTCAAGGCTGGATTGGCGTGTCACCACATCCGACAGGACCAGCCCGGCCGCAGCCACATCGTTGAGCAGCGCGGTGATGCCGGTCCGCTCACCCCTTGTGTCGTAGCTGTAGATGAGTGACCGCCCGTCCGCGCCCAGTTCCAGCCCATGCGCTGCCAACGCCTCGGGCACTTCGGCGATCGGCGATGTCAGCTGCACTTCCAGCTGCTTGCGGCCCATCTGCGCCATCAGATCAGCCTTCTCCTGCACCAGCAGGATCTGCCCCTTGGTGATCACCCCGATCCGGTCGGCAATGGCTTCGGCCTCTTCGATGTAATGGGTGGTCAGGATAATGGTGACGCCATCGGCCTTCAGCTCGCGCACCACCTCCCACATGTCCTTGCGCAGTTCCACATCGACACCGGCGGTGGGCTCATCCAGGAACAGCACGCGCGGCTCGTGGCTTAGCGCCTTGGCGATCAGCACCCGGCGTTTCATGCCGCCGGACAATTCCTTGATCTGGCTCTTGCGCTTGTCCCAGAGGGACAGTTTCTTCAGGATCTCCTCAAGCAGCGCGTCATTCTTGGGCTTGCCGAACAGGCCGCGTGAAAACCGCACCGCATTCCAGACCGTTTCAAACGGTTCCAGATTGATTTCCTGCGGCACCAGCCCGATCAGCCGCCGCGCCGCGCGGAACTCCTGCAGAATATCATGCCCGGCGACGGTGACGCTGCCTGATGTGGGCGTGGTGATACCGCAGACGGTTGAAATCAAGGTTGTCTTGCCCGCGCCATTCGGCCCGAGCAAGGCAAGGATTTCGCCCTCTTCAATCTCCAGAGAGGCCCCTTTCAGCGCCTCGAACCCACCTTCGTAGGTCTTGCGCAGATCGCGTATAGACAGGATCGCTGACATGGCCTCTCCCCATATTTTCGTTGAGCGCAGGCTATCCAGCCACTGATCCAGCCACCAGTGGTCAGGCGCGCAGTTGCATGTGCGCCAGCGCGGAGAGAAAGGCTACGGCTGCTACGGTCGGGCGCCGATCAGCCGCCCCTTAGCCACCCGTCATTTTTTTGAACCAGCCTTTTTTGCCTTCACCCTCTTCGCCGCCATCCTCGGCGCCGTCTTCCCCAGCGTTTTCCGCTTCAGGCGCCAGATGGGTCTGCAGGTTGACGAAGAACTGATCGGCCATCTTCTTGGCAAAGCCGTCGATGATCCGGCTGCCCAGTTGCGCCAACTTGCCTCCGACCTTGGCTTCGACCTCATAGCTCAGCATGGTGCCGCCATCAGAGGGTTCCAGGCTCACCTTTGCGCCGCCCTTGGCAAATCCGGCCGCGCCGCCCTTGCCTTCACCGGCGATGGTCAGCTTTTCGCCCGGAACCAGATCCGAAAGGGTCACCTGCCCCTTGAAGGTCGCCTTGACCGGCCCGACCTTCTGGGTAACCGAAGCCTCGAAGCCTTCCTCCGGGGAGCCCGTTACCTCGGTGGCGCCAGGCACGCAGGCTTTCAGCACCTCGGGGTTCAGCAGCGCGGCGTAGACCTCGGTCGGCGGGGCGGCAATTTCCTTCTGATCACTCATCTGCATGGCGGGTCCTCCGTTATGGCCGGGTGTCGGCAGTCTCTTATCCCTTACAGACCTAGCCGCCACCCTGCCGTCTGCCAAGACGGAAGCGTCACGCGGGAGCAAAGGGCACCTCCTGATCACTCCTCTTCGACCGACGCGACCTCAGGTGTCAGATGGTCGACAACCCGGGCGATCACACTGTCATCCCGCAGGATCTTGCCATGTCCCAGCCCCGCGGTCACATGCAACCGCGCCCCCGGCCAGCTGTCCGCCAAGGCACGCCCTTCCGAGGCCGGAACCACACGGTCCGCATTGTCATGCACGATCAGGGCCGGTTGCGCCAACCCACGGGCAAGATCAGTGCCGCGCAGCGCATCGAATGGAAGACCATAACGTTTTTCCAGCCGGGTCTGCGCGCCTTTCGCCACCTTGGACCCAAACCCCAGAAGCCGAGCGACCTTGCCCAGATAGGCCGCCAGATCCGTCGGCGGCGCCAACAGCGCAACCCGTCGCACCCGGAGACCCCGCGACAGTGCGGCCACCGTGGCTGCCGCGCCATTGGAGTGGGCGATAATCCCGGCCAACGGCCCCAGATGCGCCGCGACATCCTCGGTCACCCACAGCATTTCCGGCAGCGAACTGCGGCGCCCGGGAGCCGCCCCGTGGCCCGGCGCGTCAAAGGCCACGACCCGGAACCCGGCCTTGACCAGTGGCGCCGCGAAACCGCCGAGCTGCCCGGCCCGGCCCGACATGCCATGTACCAACAGGATGGTCGGCAGAGGCGCCTCATCCAGGACACCATGGCCACGTGGCGTCGCGCGCCATTCATAAAGCGGGATTTCGATACCCGATTGCAGCCGCAGGGGCCGCGCAGCCGCTGCCAGCAGCCAGTCCCGTTCCCGTTTCGGCAACTTTTGCCGTCTTGGCCGGGTAAACAGCGTCGCCAGCACGAAAGAGGCCGCCGCCGGAGAAATAGCCTCCAACATGCCCGATGCCCGCTGGAGCATCGCCAGTGCGGGCGGTGGGCGGCGTTTGAGCGTTGCATTCGATGTGACACTGACCATGGCTGGTCCTCCTGATGTCGGGGCGCGGCGGCTGCAGCCCGGGATTTCGCGGGGTCTGCATGGTTGCCACAATAGTTAATTCCTATTTGGAACCCATTATCGGTTCCATTTGAGAACCTTGTCAATCCATGCTAGAACTGCCTCATGAAATGGCATGACATGAAAGAGGCCGCCTGCCCGGTGGCGCGGGCGATGGGGGTGGTGGGTGATCGCTGGACCCTTTTGATTTTGCGGGAATGTTTCCTGGGTGTGCGCCGGTTCGACGACTTCCAGAAAAGCCTCGGGATCACCCGGCATCTGCTCGCCGAACGGCTGAAACGGCTTGAGGCGATGGGCCTGCTGGAGCGCCGCCCCTATCAGGAACGCCCCCTGCGTCACGAATACCGACTAACCGAATCGGGCAAGGCCTTTGCCCCGGTGATGCTCGCCTTGCAGGACTGGGCGCGCAGCAATCTTCCCAGCGAGGCCCCCTCTCCCCTCTCCTTTATCCTGCGGGACGGCGGCGAGGAGATCGATCCGGTGGTGACCGACCGACACACCGGACAGGAGTTGAACCACCGGACGGTTCTGATGCGCTACCGCGACCCGGCCAAGCCCAGCGACTGATACTCTGAACAGCACCTGTGCAAAAAGAGCAGACTGCTTTGGACGACACTTATCTTTACGTCAAGATTTTTACATTATATCTCGACGACGAGACAAAAGGAGTTCACTCATGAAAATCATTCTTTTCGGCGCCACCGGCGATGTCGGAAGCGCCACCCTGCGCGAAGCCGTGAGCCGCGGCCACCACATCACAGCCGTAGCGCGGGACACCAGTCGGCTCGGCCCCCTACCCTCCGGCGTAGACGCCCTGTCGCTCGACCTTCTCGGCAAACCCGACGCGGCAGCGGATGCCGCAGCCGGACATGACCTGGTGATCAGCGCCCTGCGCCCCGCTGCAGGGCACGAGGGAGACCTGGTTCCCCTCACCCGCGCCGCGCTGAACGTCGCTGCATCAGCGGGGATCCCCGCGCTGATCACTGGCGGCGCGGCGCTGCTGAAACTGGCAGATGGCAGCGGCCACACGGTTCTGAGCGCCCCCGATTTCCTGCCGGACGCGGTGCGCCCCATCGCGCAGGCCTGCGCCGATCAGGATGCCCTTCTGGAACAGGACACCGCAGTCACCTGGACCTGCCTGCGCCCGCCTGCGATGCTGTTGCCGGGGCCACGGACCGGCCACTATGAATTTGGCACCGATACGCTGGTCACCGACGCAGAAGGCCAGTCGCAGATCACCTATGCGGATTTCGCGGTGGCGATGCTGGATCTTGCCGAAGCGCCTCAGGTCGCTCGCCGCCGACTGACCGCGGCCTGGACGGCTCCCGCACCAGCCATGCAGCCCGGCTGACGCCAAACCGCACTCTCTTGCGCAGTCACGCCGTGCCCCCGGGCACGGCGCTCAGCCGAGCGGCAGCAAATCATCTGCGATGAACGCCCTGTCAGCGGGAGCCTTTCCGCTACCTGTTGCCCTTGGGGATTTCCTCCTGCCGCGTCCAGTCGTATGTGCCCTCATCACGCTCCCGGACCGCCTGTTTCCAGCCCTTTTCCTCGGAACGTTCCTTGAAAGCGATGCCTTCCGGAGAATGGCGGGTGATGCCGTCGAATACCGTCGCCAGCCGTTGGGTCTGCATCAAACCGGTCTGCTCGATCGCCTGGTTGATCACCATTTTCTGCATGGCCAGTTGGTTGATCGGAACCGTGGCCATGCGGGCCGCCATTTCCTCTACCGCATCGTCCAGCTGCTCTGCTGGCACCGCCTTGAGCACCAGCCCCATATCCGCTGCCTCGCGCCCCGAAATCTTGTCACCGGTGAACAGCATCCGCTTGGCTCGCTCAGCGCCAAGGCGATAGACCCACATTGCCGTGGTCGGGCAGCCCCAGACGCGGGCGGGCATGTATCCGATCTGCGCATCCTCGGCCATGATCGTCATATCCGCACAGAGCGCGATGTCCGATCCGCCCGCGACCGCAAAACCGTGCACCTTGCAGACCACAGGCTTCACCGCACGCCACATCGACATGAAATGCTGGGTGTTTTCCCACATGAACCGGTAGTCCTTGATGGGGTCCCATGGCATC
The DNA here is from genome assembly GCF_041008775.1 of Pseudophaeobacter sp. C1-32P7. Lineage (NCBI taxonomy): Bacteria > Pseudomonadati > Pseudomonadota > Alphaproteobacteria > Rhodobacterales > Roseobacteraceae > Pseudophaeobacter > Pseudophaeobacter sp. C1-32P7. Next base: position 46,940 of record NZ_JAXGFR010000009.1, read on the forward strand.
GGCTGGGTGGCCTCGCCCGACCCGTTGCCCTCAGCATAAAAGGTCAGATCATAGCCAGCGCAAAAGGCATCCCCCGCGCCGGACAGCACCATGACGTGCACGCCCGGATCCGCATCTGCCCGCGCGACGGCCGCCGCAAGATCCCGCGGCATCTGGTCGTCGATGGCGTTCATGGTCTCCGGCCGGTTCAGCGTGATGCGCGCGATCCGGCCGTCTTTTTCATATGCAACGGTCGTCATTTTTTCCTCCCTCATTTCCCGAGGGAGGAAAGCACGCCCGGAGGCTAAGACCTAGCCGTGCGAACGCGACGTCAGTAGGGCAGACCCACATAATTTTCGGCGAGCGAAGCCTGCGCCGCCTCCGAAGAGAACAGGTAATCAAGGTCGGTACATTGCAGGCGCTGATCCACTTCCTGCGCATCTGGGAAGAGATGCAACAGGTTGGTCATCCACCAGCTGAACCGCTCTGCCTTCCAGACCCGGGCCAGTGCCTTTTCGGAGTAGCCATCCAGCCCGGCGCTGTCGCCATTGAGGTAGTGATCCATAAAGCCATGGTAGAGATAGTAGATATCCGACGCAGCCGAGTTCAGCCCCTTGGCCCCGGTGGGCGGCACGATATGCGCCGCATCCCCGGCCAGGAACAGATTGCCATAGCGCATCGGCTCGGCCACGAAACTGCGCAGGGGCGCGATGGATTTCTCGATCGACGGACCAGTTTCCAGTCCAGCGGCCACATCCTCAGGCAGGCGGCTCTTCAGCTCTGCCCAGAAAGCATCATCCGACCAGTCCTCGGGCTTATCCGTCAGTGGCACCTGAATGTAATAGCGGCTCAGCACCTGGCTGCGCATCGAGCAAAGCGCAAAGCCGCGCTCGTGACGAGCATAGATCAGCTCGGGCGAGACGGGCTTGGTTTCCGACAGAATGCCCAGCCAGCCAAAGGGATAGACCTTTTCGTATTCCTTCAGCACATCGCCGGGAATAGATTTGCGGCTGACCCCGTGGAACCCGTCGGCGCCGACGATGAAATCGCAGTCAATTCGGTGCTCAGATCCGTCTTTATCGTAGGTAACATAGGGGCTTTCGGACTTCAGATCATGCGGCTGCACATTGGCGGCCTCGTGAATGACGGCCCCATCCATGGCATCGCGGGCGGCGTATAGATCGCGCGTTACCTCGGTCTGGCCATAGACCATGACCGTGGCGCCATCTGCGTATTTTTCCAAATCGATACGATCGCTGCGCCCCTGGTGGGCGATATAGAAACCTTCGTGCACCTCGCCTTCGGCATCCATGCGCTCTCCGCAGCCTGCCTCGCGCATCAGATTGACGAAACCATGCTCCAGCACGCCCGCCCGGATCCGGCCCAACACATAGTCGCGGGATTGCCGTTCCAGTACGATGCTATCGATCCCCTTGCGGTGCAACAGCTGCGACAACAGCAGGCCCGAAGGACCGCCTCCGATGATTGCAACTTGGGTTTTCTGCACGGTCATAAGCGCGTCTCCGTTTCATGGTGACGGGCAATATGACGCGGGGTCCGGGATTTGCGAATGGACCATGCGCGCAAGTTCTTGTACATTTCGCACATGACCAGCGCTCTTCAGATCCGCAGCTACAACCTGTTCGGGGAAACCGATGAACTGGCGGACGTGCTGCATGTGGAGACGATCCGCTCCCGCTCCGAGCAGCATGATTGGCAGCTGTCACCGCACCGGCACGCCCGGCTGCATCAGGTTCTGTTCATGACCAGTGGCGGCGGCGTGGTAGATCTGGACGGGGAAGCACATACCCTGCCCGCCCCCTGTTTCGTCAATATACCTCGCGGGGTTGTTCACGGTTACACGTTCGAGCCAGAGACCAGCGGCTGGGTTGTCACCCTGCCCTCAGACCTTGTTGATCATTGCATCCGCAGCGGCGAAGGCGTGCGTGGCCCGCTGGATCATGCCTGCGTTTTGCCGCTGCCACCGGACCTGCGCGGCATGGCCGAAACGCTGTATCAGGAATACCACGGCCAGAATTTTGCCCGCGCGCAACTGCTGCGTTCGCTCGCCGGAACTCTGACCGCCCTTGTCGCCCGCCATATTCACACTGCTGAGGGCGGCGACCGTCAGAATGGTGGCAACCCGATCTTTTCCCGCTTTGAAACCCTCGTGGAGCAACATTTCCGCAGCCGCCGCCCGCTGGCGGAGTATGCCCGCGATCTCGCCGTCTCCCCGACCCATCTAAACCGGATCGTGCATCAGGTCACGGGCCAGTCCGCATCGCATCTGGTGAATGAGCGCATGCTGCGCGAAGCCCGGCGGATGCTGCTTTATACGTCGCTCAGCGCGGCGCAGATCGCCTATGATCTTGGGTTCAGCGATCCCGCCCATTTCAGCCGCGTCTTCACCAAGGGCACCGGCATGCCGCCGCGCGCCTTTCGCAAACAATTGGGCGACAGCGCCTGACACCGATCAGCGCTTGCTGCCCCCGGCGCCTGGCAGCAAACCATTCAGGATCATTGCAAGATACTGTTCGGCAATTTCCTCGTGGGGAACCGGCCGGTCAGTGCGGTTCCAGAAAGGGATCCAGTTCAGCGCGCCAAATACCCCGGCCGCCACAAGACGCGGATCGCAATGACGGATGACGCCTTCGCGAATCCCCTTCTCAATCAGCATCCGCAGCTGAAAATCCACCCGAGCTTTACCCTCGTGCAGGGCCTCGCGCCGCTCGGGCGACAGGCTGTGCGCCCGCACCATGGCCAGGCTGGCGCCAAGATCGGTGGACACCCACTCGCAATAGCCGCGGATCAGCCGCGAAATCCGCTCAGCCACTGGCAGGCTGTCATCGCGGCTGATCTCCATCACCTCGCCCAGGAATTCCAGGCTCAGCTGGTGGCAACCGAACAGGATGTCCTCCTTGCTTTGCACATAATAGTAGATCGTGCGCTTGGTAATGTTGAGCGCGGCGGCGATGTCCTCAAGCGAGGTCTGCTCGTATCCCTGATCGTTGAACAGGCGCGCACCGGCCATCAGCACTGCGCGGCGTTTGATCTCGCGCTGCGCACTCCGGCTGTCTGCCGTTTTCGTCCAGGTTTTATTGCCCATCGCCGTTCTTCCCCCGGCTTGCCCCATACAAGGTCTGACCTATTGACGCCCGGTAATTACACTCATCAGTTACACTCTTCTTGACAGTTTGCCCAGCCCGAACCGAAAGTAACCCGGAAGTGTAATTCCGACTCGCGCAAGGGAGAGAGCCAATGTCTGCACATGTGATGGTTGCCGGGGTGGGTATGACCAAATTCGCCAAACCCGGCCAGAATGAACCCTATACCAAAATGGGCGCTACCGCCGTGCGCGATGCGCTGAAGGACGCGGGCCTGCCCTATGATGCCGTGCAGCAGGCCTATGCGGGCTATGTCTATGGTGACAGCACCTGCGGTCAGGCGGCGCTTTACAAGGTGGGCATGACCGGCATTCCGGTGATGAACGTCAACAACAACTGCTCGACCGGATCGACCGCCCTGTTCATGGCGCGTCAGGCGGTGGAATCGGGTGTTGTCGATGTGGCGCTGGCGCTTGGCTTTGAGCATATGAAACCCGGCGCACTGACCTCGCACTGGGATGACCGGCCCAGCCCGTTTGATGCCTTTGACGCGGAAACCGACGATCTGGTCGGCCAGCCCGAGATCCCGCTGGCGCTGCGCTATTTCGGCGGTGCGGGCAAGTCGCACATGGAGAAATACGGCTCCACCATGCTGGACCTCGCGCGCATCCGCGCCAAGGCGAGCCGCCATGCGGTGAACAACCCGCTGGCCCTGTTCCGAAATGAGCTGTCGCCCGAGGATGTGCTAGAAAGCCCCACCATCTGGGAAGGCGTGATGACCCGCCTCATGGCCTGCCCGCCCACCTGCGGCGCGGCGGCGGCGGTCGTGGTCAGCGAGGCCTATGCCAAGAAACACGGGCTGAACACCAACGTGCGCATCGCGGGCCAGGCGATGACCACCGATTACGCCAGCACCTTTGACGCCCACGACATGATGAAGGTCGTCGGCTACGACATGACGGCAGCCGCCTCGAAACAGGTGCAGGAGCAAACCGGCATCGGCATCGAAGACGTCGACGTGATCGAACTGCACGACTGTTTCGCCCATAACGAGATGATCACCTACGAAGGTCTTGGCCTCTGCCCGGAAGGCGGCGCATCCAAGTTCATCGCCGATGGCGACAACACCTATGGCGGCAAATATGTGACCAATCCCTCCGGCGGGCTTTTGTCCAAGGGACATCCCCTTGGCGCGACCGGCCTTGCGCAATGTTACGAGCTGACCCGCCAGCTGCGCGGCACCGCAGGCAGCACGCAGGTCGAAGGCGCCCGCACGGCGCTGCAGCACAACCTCGGCCTTGGCGGCGCCTGCGTCGTCACCATGTATCAGGCGCAGTGAGGCGGCGATGATCGACACCTCTTACATCGGCCACGTGACCGATCCCTATGCGGTCACGGTGGAGAAAGGCCGGTTGCGGGATTTTGCCCGCGCAACCGGCCAGAGCGACCGCGTCTATCTGGATGAGGAGGCCGCGAAGGCGGCGGGCTATCGTGGGCTGCTGGCACCGCCCACCTACCTGTTCTCGCTGGATCTGGACCGCGAAGATCCGTTCTATTTCATCACGCTCTTGAAGATCGACATCGCAAAGGTCCTTCATGGTGAGCAGGCCTTTACCTATGGCGCGCCGATGTGCGCCGGGGATACCATTACCCTGGTGAGCAAGGTCACTGACATCTACGCCAAGAAAGGCGGCGCCATGGAGTTCGTGCATCTGAAAACCTCGGCCACCAACCAGCTCGGCGAAGACGCAGGCAGCATGACCCGCACCGTGATCGTGAGGCACCCGCAATGACCATGCCAACCTATGCCGAGATCAAGGTGGGCGACGCGCTGCCGCCCCTCACCACCAAGGAGATCACCCGCACCACGCTGGCGCTGTTCGCCGGCGCCTCGGGCGATCACAACCCGATCCACATCGACATCGATTTCGCGAAACGCGCAGGCATGCCGGACGTCTTTGCCCACGGCATGCTGAATATGGCCTATCTGGGCCGCCTGTTGACGGGTTGGGTACCGCAATCGGCCTTGCGCGAATTCACCACCCGGTTTGTATCGATCACCCAGGTTCACGCGGTGATTACCTGCACCGGCAAGGTGGTGGAAAAACGCGACGGCAATCTGGTGGCGCTTGAGATTGAGGCTGCCGATCAGAACGGCGAGGTCAAACTGGCCGGGACCGCCCTGATTGAGCTGCCATAACGACAAAGGACACTGAAGAGATGAGCAAACTTGCAGGCAAGACCGCCTATGTCACTGGCGCCGGACGCGGTATCGGCCGTTCCATCGCGCTGAAACTGGCCGAGGACGGCGCCAATGTGGTGCTGAACGATCTGGACGCGGAACCCGCAAACGCCGTCGTTGCCGAAATCGAAGCGATGGGCCGCAAGGCGCTGGCCATTCCCGGTTCCGTCACGGCGGCAGGCTTTGCCGATGATTTTATCCAGGCCGGGATCGACAAGTTCGGCGGCATCGACATCATCGTCAACAACGCCGGCTACACCTGGGACAGCTTCATCGGCAAGATGAGTGATGAACAGTTCGACGCCATGATCGATGTACACCTGAAGGCGCCCTTCCAGATCCTGCGCGCAGCGTCGCCCTTTATCACCCAAGCGGCTGCGGATGAGGCCGCCGAAGGACGCGAGGTTTTCCGCAAGGTGGTGAATATCTCGTCGATCTCCGGAACTGGCGGCAATCCGGGACAGGCGAACTATTCCGCTGCAAAATCCGGCGTCATCGGCCTGACCAAGACGATGGCCAAGGAATGGGGCCGCTTCAAGGTGAACGTCAACGCAGTGGCCTTTGGTATGATCTCCACCCGCCTGACCGAAGCCACGGACGAAAAGAAATCGATCGAGGTCGAGGGCAACAAGATCGGCATCGGCATCCCCAAGAAACTGGTGCAGGGCATGGAGATGATGATCCCCGTGGGCCGTGCGGGCACGCCCGAAGAGGCCGCCGGCGGCGTCTACCTCTTTTGCATCCCCGAAAGCAACTATGTCTCGGGCCAGACCCTGATCGTGGGCGGCGGCCTGTCCGGCACCTGACCCACGCCACACTCTGAAACAGCGCACAGGCCCGCCCCACACCGGGGCGGGAGTTACTACGGGAGACGACATAAATGCTGGAAGGTACCCGCATCATTGAGGTCGAAGGCCTCGGCCCCGGCCCCTTTGCCGCGATGACGCTCGCCGATATGGGCGCCGATGTGATCTGTATCCATCGCAAGGGCGGCGGCGTCACTCCCGGCATGCCGGAACGCTCGGTTCTGGATCGTGGCAAGCGCTCGATCGAGCTGGACCTGAAGGATTCCGAAGACATCGAGACCTTCATGGCGCTGGTGGAAACCGCCGATGGTCTAATCGAAGGTTTCCGCCCTGGCGTGATGGAAAAGCTCGGCATCGGCCCCGAGGCCTGCCATGCGGTGAACCCGGCCCTTGTCTTTGGCCGCATGACCGGCTGGGGCCAGGACAGCGCCCTTTCCCATGCGGCAGGGCATGACCTCAACTACATCTCTCTGTCTGGCGCGCTGTGGTACGGGTCGAACCCCGGCGATGCGCCGCTGACGCCCGCCACGCTGGTCGGCGATATCGGCGGCGGCGCCATGTATCTGGTGGCGGGTATGCTCGCCGGTATCCTGCGCGCCCGCACCAGCGGCGAAGGCTGCGTCGTCGATGCGGCGATCTATGACGGCTCGGCCCATATGATGAACCTCCTGATGAGCATCCGTCAGGCCGGGAACTTTGGCGATACACGCGGGCAGAACCTGCTTGATGGCCCGCACTGGAGCCGCACCTACGCCTGCGCCGATGGTGGCTTCATGTCGGTGCAATGTCTTGAGCCGAAATTCTATGCCCAGTTCCTGTCATTGATGGATCTTGCGGAGGATACCGATTTTCAGCGTCAGTTTGACAAATCACTCTGGCCCGCGCTGACCGGGCGTCTGGCCGGTATCTTTGCCAGCCAGCCCCGCGATCACTGGGCAGGTATTTTTGAGGGCACCGATGCCTGCGTCGCGCCTGTTCTCAGCCCCGGCGAGGCGCTGACCCATCCTATGAACGCCCGCGGCACCTGGGTCGAGGCACATGGCGCGCTTCAGGCCGCCCCCGCCCCACGGTTCTCTGATGCGGGCGACTGGACAGCGCCCGAAAGCCCCGCACGGGGGCAGCACGCGCCCGAAATTCTGACCGAACTGGGCCGAAAGAAGGACTGATCCCATGACAGCGCATGTCTCTCCCTGGATGACGGATGAACTGGCAATGCTGCAGGACAGCTGCCGCAGCTTCTTCACCGCCGAAATGACCCCGCATGAAGAACGCTGGCAGAAACAAGGCCATATCGACCGGGAGTTCTGGAACAAGGCGGGGGAATTCGGCCTCCTCTGCGCCAGCGTCCCCGAGGAATACGGCGGCATGGGCGGCGATTTCCGGCACGAGGCGGTAATCACCACCGAACAGTTCCGCGCCGCCGGGTTTTCCGGCTTTGGCAATTCCGTCCATAGCCAGATCTGCGCGGGCTATATACTCGATTATGGCACCGAGGATCAGAAACAGCGCTGGCTGCCAAAGATGGCCAGCGGCGAAATGGTCTGCGCCATCGCCATGACCGAACCCGGCACCGGGTCGGACCTGCAGAACATCAAGGCGAACGCCCTGCGCGACGGCAACGACTATGTGCTGAACGGCTCCAAAACCTTCATCACCAATGGTCAGCAGGCGGATCTGATCATCGTGGTCTGCAAGACCGATACCACGCAGGGCGCCAAGGGGATCTCGCTTCTGGTGGTGGAAACCGAGGGCGCCGAAGGGTTTGCGCGGGGTCGCAACCTCGAAAAGCTGGGCCTCAAGAGCCAGGACACCTCCGAATTGTTCTTTGACGATGTGCGCGTGCCGCCCGAGAACCTTTTGGGCGGCGTCGAGGGACAGGGATTCTATCAGCTGATGAAGGCCCTGCCTCAGGAACGGCTGGTGATCGCCCTTGGCGCCGCCGCCGTGATCGAGAAGGCACTGGAAGACACCATCGCCTATACCTCAGAGCGGCGTGCCTTTGGTCAGGCGCTGATCGAGATGCAGAACACCCGATTCAAGCTGGCCGAGGCCAAGACCATCGCCCATATCGCCCGCGTGTTCCTGGATGACTGCGTCGCCAAGCACCTGCGCGGAGAGCTGGACGCCGCCACCGCCTCAATGGCGAAATGGTGGGTGACGCAGATGCAATGCGATGTCGTCGACGAATGCCTGCAACTGCACGGCGGCTATGGCTACATGCTGGAATATCCCATCGCCAATATGTACGCCGATGCCCGCGTGCAAAAGATCTACGGCGGGTCGAACGAGATCATGAAAGAGTTGATTGCCCGCACCCTGACCGAATAAAAAGGCCGAACGGCGCGGCTCAGCCGTCCTTCTGGGCGGCTGCGGCCTTCTTCATGCGGGCCAGCAACTCTGCCTTGGTTTCGCGCTTGCTGTAGGGGTTCTTGTCGGTGCCCTTGGCGTTATGTTCGCTGTGGCGGGGTTCGTTGCGGCCCGGTTTCTGGCCGCCTTGCTTGCTGTAATCCATTACTCTCGCTCACATATTGATTGGCTGAACGCGACGCACGATCAGGCTTCGCGGACCGTATCGATCATCAGCTGCACATTGTCCGGGTCGGCGTCCGGGGTGATCCCATGGCCAAGGTTGAAGATATGCGGGCCGCCGCGCAGGGCGTTGACGATGCGGCGGGTGTCATTGATCAGATCCTGACCACCGGTCACCATGTGACGCGAAGCCAGGTTACCCTGCACGCAGCCGTCAATCTGCACATGTTCAGCGACCCATTCCGGGGTCACCGAATTATCCACCGCTACGCAATCGACACCTGTTGCCTTGGCAAAACCGATATACTTATCGCCCGCCTCACGCGGGAAACCGATGACCGGGATGCCGGGGTGACGCTCTTTCAGCGCCGTGGTGATCTGGCGGCAGGGCTCCAGTGCGTACTTCTGGAAATCCTCACCTTTCAGCGATCCGGCCCAGCTGTCGAAGATCTTCACCACTTCGGCACCCGCCTCGATCTGCTTTGACAGGTAATCGATGGTCGCCTCGGTAATGCGGGTCAGAAGCGCCTCGAACAGCGGACGGTTTTCCGCCTTCAACGCATGGGCAGGCCCCTGATCCGGGGTGCCGCGTCCGGCGATCATGTAGGTCGCCACGGTCCAGGGCGCGCCAGCAAAACCGATCAGAGCCGTCTCGCTGGGCAGTTCCCCCTTCAAAATGCGCAGGGTCTCGTAGATCGGGTTCAGCGTCTCGTGGATGTCGCTGACCGGGCCAAGCTTGGCAAAATCCGCATCGGTGGTGATGGTCGACAGGCGCGGCCCTTCGCCGGTGACGAACCACAGATCCGCGCCCAGCGCCTGCGGCACCAACAGGATATCGGCAAACAGGATCGCCGCATCGAACCCATAGCGGCGGATCGGTTGCAGGGTGACCTCGGCAGCCAGTTCCGAGTTATAGCACAGCGACAGGAAATCCCCGGCCTGAGCCCGCGTCGCACGGTATTCCGGCAGATAGCGGCCCGCCTGACGCATCATCCAGATCGGCGGCACATGCTGTTTTTCGCCTGCCAATGCGCGCAGCAGTTTCTTCTGTTCGGCCATGGGATCCCTCGCTTCTCTCTTGGATACTGAGGTCTAGGCTGAGCGGCAAATTGTCAAGGGTGGTGAGGCCGATGCTTGTCACGGCATAATGTCGCGAATAAAGGTTCTGACATGACACAGAACCTGCCCTCCCCCGCTTCGCCCCTGAAGATCGGCACCCGTGGCTCGCCGCTGGCCCTGGCTCAAGCCCATGAGACGCGCGACCGTCTGGCCGCCGCGTTCGAGCTGCCGCAGGAGGCCTTCGAGATCGTCGTCATCAAAACCACCGGTGACAATCAGGCGCTGATCGCAGCGGACCGCCCGCTGAAGGAGATCGGCAACAAGGGCCTGTTCACCAAGGAAATCGAAGAAGCGATGCTGACCGGCGCCATCGACATCGCGGTGCATTCGATGAAGGACATGCCAGTGGCGCAGCCTGTGGGTCTGGTGCTGGATTGCTACCTGCCGCGCGAAGACGTGCGCGATGCTTTCATCTCCCCGAGCCTGTCCTCGATCACCGAACTGGCGCCGGGCTCTGTCGTGGGCACCTCCTCGCTGCGCCGCCGCGCGCAATTGCTGAACCGCCGCCCCGATCTGAAAGTGGTGGAGTTCCGCGGCAACGTGCAGACCCGCCTGAAGAAACTCGACGACGGCGTGGCCGAATGCACCTTCCTGGCGATGGCCGGGCTGAATCGTCTGGCGATGGAGAACGTGCCCGCAACCGGCATCGACACGGACGACATGCTGCCCGCCGTGGCGCAGGGCGCCATTGGCATCGAACGGCGCGCAGATGACAGCCGCTCGGGCGATATGCTTGCGGCCATCCATGATACAGAGACCGCACAGCGTCTTGCGGCCGAACGCGCCTTTCTGGCGGCTCTGGACGGGTCTTGCGAAACGCCCATCGCGGGTCTTGCGGAGCTTGACGGCACCACCCTGCGCCTGCGCGGCGAAGTGCTGCGCCCCGATGGCTCCGAAGCCCTTCAGGACGCGCAGACCTGCGCGATCGAGGACGGACCGGAGCTGGGCCGTGACATGGCGGCAAAACTGCTGAAGCAGGCCGGGGAAGGTTTCTTCGACTGGCGCGGCTGACCGCCCTGTCCCGGACCTGACGCCACGGTTTTCTTGACCTGTTTGCGCTTCTGCTGGAAGCCTGAGGCTTGGGAGGACTACACGCATGACACCGGGAAAAACATATCTCAGCTCTGACGAAATTCGCCCTTTGGCGGAACGATCGGATCCTATGGGACTGTGGTTGCTACTGCACTGCTGGGGCACGATTGCCCTGGTGATCGCGCTCTTCGCGCTCTGGCCCAATGTTCTGACCTTTGTGCTCGCCGTGATGGTGATCGGCTCGCGCCAGCTGGGGCTGGCGATCCTGATGCACGAGGCCGCCCATAACGCGCTATTCAAGACCCGCCGCTGGAATGAGCTTGCCGGGGACTGGCTCTGCGGTCGCCCCATTCTGGCGGATCTGGGCGCCTATCGGCATTACCATCTGACCCATCACCGGTTCACCCAGACGGACAAGGACCCCGATCTGGTCCTGTCGTCGAAATTCCCCACCTCCCGCGCCTCGCTGCGGCGCAAGTTCACCCGCGATCTAACCGGGCAGACCGGCATCAAACAGCTTCTGGGCCAGATCGCCATGTCCCTGCAGCTGGCCGGAGATGACGACGCGATCAAGGCGGCGAGTTCCGATTTCGCCCAAAGCTTCAAGGCACCGCGCCTTTGGGGGGCACTGCCGGTATTTTTCGGCATTGCCCTGCTCATCAGTCTGATTGGCGACTGGTGGTGGGGGCTTGCCTTCTGGCTGCTGCCCTATCTCACTTGGTTCCAGTTCGTGCTGCGGGTGCGCAACATCGCCGAGCATGGCGCCACCGAGCAATCCGAAAACCCGCTGCAGAACGTGCGCACCACCCGCGCAGGCCCGCTCGCCCGGCTTCTGGTGGCGCCCTATTGGGTGAACTACCATCTGGAGCATCACATGGTAATGCACGTTCCCTGCTGGCAGCTCAGACGCATGCACACCCTGTTGCTGAAAAAGGGGCTGGGGGAGCAGATGCGCATCGCGAAAGGGTATGGTCAGGCCTTGGCCGAGGCAGGCTGGCGGCGAGCCTGATCCTGCGCTCTACTGTTCCAGCTGGCCGGACCAGCGCAACCAGCTTTCGGGACTGTCGTGGAACACATTGAGGTCCACGTCGCCATCGATCCCCGGCACCCGCCCGGTGCCGGTGTATTGCCAGAGCCGCCAGAAGGCGCTGGGATAGGTCTGGCGCGGATGCCCGGCGACAGAGCGCAACCAGAACTCCGTGCCCCGCAGGCGACCGATACCGGTTTCAGCAAAGAAATCCACCGTGGTGTAGATCACCGGGCGGCGGCCATAGTGAGCCTCCAGAATATCCAGAAACTTGCGCGCCTCAGAGCGGATATGCGCACCATCGGGGCGATGCCTGCAGGTCTTTGAGTGGTGGTTCCACTCCATATCCAGAACATGGGGCAACGCCTTGGCATCACGCGGCACGTTGCGGATGAACCACCGCGCCTGCTCCCGCGCCGGGCGACAGAAGTAGAAATAGTGATAGGCGCCCCGCGGCAGCCCCGCCCGTGCGGCGCCGCGCCAGTTGTCGCGGAACTTCGGATCCAGCAGATCGCCACCCTCGGTCGCCTTGAGATAGGCAAAGGAAACGCCTGCCGCCTTGGCCGCGTCCCAGTCGATGTCGCCCTGCCAGCGCGACACATCAATTCCGTGAATGGCGTAGGAGTAGGGCGTGCGTCCCTCCCATGAATGCGGATCGCTGTCCTCAAACCGGGGATAGGTCACCAGCCGGGCCAGCTGTGCATCGGACGGAAGCTGGGTCGGCGCCGGGCGCTCCGGCTCGGGCCGGGTGCCGCAAGCAGCCAGTGCCATAAGGCAAAGGGCCGACATCAAAAAGAACCGCATCATCCCTCCGCACACAAACAAACACAGTCTTTTGCCCCGCCTCTGGCCCGCGCGGACTACATCCTCGGATTTTTTCGCAGAAACCGATATGCCCGGAGCCAGTTTGCTGCGCCGCTCAGACCCATTTGGCCAGCGGCGGCAGGCTCATCAGAACCGCATTAGCATCATGCCCGGTTTCCAGACCAAATTTGGTCCCCCGGTCATAGACCAGATTATACTCGGCATAGAGGCCACGATGCACCAGCTGCGCCTCCTTGTCCTTGTCATCAAAGGGCTGAACCCGGCGTTTTTCCACCAGCGGCAGATAGGCTGGCAGGAAGGCGCGGCCAATGTCCTGGGTCAGAGCGAAATCCGCCTCCCAGTCACCGGTGCAACGATCATCCATGAAGATGCCGCCCACCCCGCGCGCCCGATGGCGGTGCGGGATGTAGAAATACTCATCCGCCCATTCCTTCAGACGCGGATAGAGATCCGTGCCATGCGGGTCGAGATGCTGTTTCTGCTGCGCATGAAAATGCGCGGTATCCTCGGCATATTCGATGCAAGGGTTGAGATCCGAGCCCCCGCCAAACCACCAGGCATGCGGTGTCCAGAACATACGGGTGTTCATGTGAACCGCAGGCACATGCGGGTTCTGCATATGCGCAACCAGCGAAATGCCCGAGGCCCAGAACCGCGGATCGTCCTTCATGCCCGGAATGCCCTTGCGCGCCGCCATGGCGTTCTGCGCCCGCTCGCCGAGCGTGCCGTAGACCTCCGAGATATTGACGCCGACCTTTTCAAAGACACGGCCGCCCCGCATCACGCTCATCAGCCCGCCGCCCGCGTCCGATCCGTCATCCGCGGTGCGCTTTGTCTCGCTCACCTCGAACCGGCCCGGCGCCTGATCGGAGAAGGGGCCAGTGTCATGGCTCGCCTCAAGCGCCTCGAAGGCCGCGACGATCTCATCGCGCAGGGTGCGGAACCAGGCGGCGGCGCGGGCTTTTTCGTCTTTCATTTCTGCAGTCATTTCAGAGCGTCTTTCGGTACTTGTGGGACGCCGCGCTGCGTGAGCGCAGGCAGGCCCCGGCATTCATCAGTGAACAGGAGCGGCAACGGAATCCAGCAGCGTGCGACCACCATCGACCGTCACGATCTGACCCGTCATGAAACTGGCCGCGTCCGAGGCCAGGAACTGCGCCGTTTCGGTCAGCTCAGTCGGTGCGGCGATGCGGCCCAGCGGGGTGTGGTCTTCGATGTCCTGACGATAGGCGCGGTTATCCTTGAGCGTGCCCCTGAGCGACGCGCTCATCACCGAGCCAAAGGCGATGGAATTCACCCGGACCCCGTGCGGCGCAAAAGAGACAGAGAGCGAGCGGGTCAGCTGATCCAGCGCCGCAGAAGCAACGGAATAGGCCATCAGATCGGGGTGGGTGCGCCGCGCCGCGATCGACGACAGGTTGATGATGGCGCCGCGCGCAGCGCCCGGCTCCCGCCCCTCGCCCTGCTTGATCATCCGCCGCGCCGCCTGCTGCGACAGACGCAGGGTCGGCAACAGGTTCTCGGTCAGCAGCAGTTCCAGCGACTCGTCCTTCGGGTCCAGCGGGTCACTCGGGACCACCTGACGGGCGCCGTTGACGAGGATATCCACGTCTTCGAAGGCATCGATGGTCGCCGACAACAGATTGGCGATGGTCAGCCTTTCGCGCAGATCACCGGCGAAGTAGCGGATGTTGCTTTCGTCGGCCTGCTCTCCCAGTTCGGCGATCAGGGCCGCCTCGTTGGTATCGGCAAACATGACGTTGGCACCGGCATCCGCGAACTGCTTGCCAATGGCCAGACCAATCCCGCTTGAGGCGCCGGTCACGATGGCAGTTTTGCCGGAAATCGAAAAGGACATTCGGGCACTCCAGAATGTTGCGTCGCGTAGTGAAAACTGAGCCGGAGCCTAGACCGGACCATTCGGTTTGAAAACCTGCAATACGGGGTGACCTTACCGCCCTAACGCCGCTGCCGCTTGGGGCGGCTGGCGTGCAAGACCTTGAACCGGTTGTCGCCTGCGGCTTCCTCGACCGCGGCAAACCGCTCTGACAGGGTGATCTCATAGGGCAGATGCCGGTTGGCAACCATCCACAGATGCCCCGAAGCGGTCAGCATCTCGACAGCGCGGGAAATGAAGGCCTTCCCCAGCTCCGGCTCAGCGCTGCGGCCGCTGTGAAACGGCGGGTTCATCACCACTGCGTTCATCTGCCCCGGCGCCTTCCAATTGCGCACATCGGCCCAGTGGAACTGCGCCCGGTCATCGGCAACGTTGCGCCGCGCGCAGGACAGCGCGTCGTGATTGGCTTCGACCAGATGCAGCTCTTCGATTTCGGGATGGCTCAGCATCTGGCGGGACAGATAGCCCCAGCCTGCGCCGAGATCGGCAACGGCGCGGCCAAGTTTTGCAGGCAGGGCGTCGACCAGCAGTTTCGAGGCCGGATCGATACCATCGGCGGAAAATACCCCCGGCACGGTCACGAAGCCCTCAACCTCAACGCCGTCTGCGGGCGGCAACCAGTCGGACAGCGCATCGCTGCCGCCATCGAACCAGAAGACCTTGCCATGCGCCTTGGACACCGGTTCGGACGGGGACATGCGTTTGCGCAGTTCCTTCAGGATGGAATCGATGCCGTCCGTCTTGGCCCCATCTACCAGCACCGGCCCGTCGGTCAGGGCCGAAGCCTGCGCCACCGACATCCGCGACTGCGCCTTGGCGCGGGACAGGAACACCACGGCAGCGGCAAACCGCATGTCATCCGGCAATTCGGGGCGACAATCGTACCCTTGCGCGGCAAAGGCATCGTATTCACCGCGCATCGGCTGGATCAGCACCAGCTGATCCTTTGGCAGGCACGACAGATCGTGCTCCGCGCGCGGGTGGAAAACGGCGATACGGCCCTCTGCAGGCACCGCAAAGCCGCCCGTCTCAAGAGCGAGCGACAGGCGAACGGACATAGCGGAACCTCTTTAGTCTTCTTTTTCCATGGTGCATTGCAGCGGATGCTGATGGCGACGGGCAAAATCCATCACCTGCGCGACCTTTGTCTCGGCGATCTCGTGGCTGAAGACACCAACCACGGCCAGACCTTTTTTGTGCACGGTCAGCATGATTTCAAACGCCTGCGCGTGTGTCATGCCAAAGAACCGTTCCAGCACCATGACCACGAATTCCATCGGGGTGTAGTCATCGTTGAGCAGCAGAACCTTGTAGCGCGGCGGTCGCTGGGTTTTCGGCCGGGTCTTGGTCAGGACACCAAGATCGCTGTCGTCGTCCGAGTTGTCCGTCATCATCACTGGCTGAAGCAGCATAGCGTCTCTATTCCGGTCGTGCTTGGATTGGTTTCATCGCATATATAGCGTTTTGACCGCGCAGGAAAAGAGAGTGTATGGCCTCAGTGACACGCAATTTGACGACAATCGGTTTTGATGCCGATGACACCCTCTGGCACAACGAGCGTTTTTTTCGTGTCACGCAAGAGCGTTTTGCCGAGTTGTTGCAGGATCATACGCCGCAGGACATGGGTCCCGATGCGCTAGCCGCGCGGCTGCTGGAGGCGGAAAAGCGCAACCTCGGACGCTATGGCTACGGCGTGAAGGGCTTCACCCTGTCGATGATCGAAACCGCCATAGATGTCACCGAATCACAGGTCCCGGCCAGCGTCATCAAAGAGCTGATCGTCGCCGGACAGATGATGCTGTCCTATCCGATCGACCTGCTGCCCCATGCCCGTGAGGCCGTGGAGAAACTGGCTGGTGACTACCGTATCATATTGATTACAAAAGGTGACCTTCTGGATCAGGAGCGCAAGCTGGCACAATCGGGGCTGGGCGATCTGTTCGATGGGGTCGAGATCGTTTCGGAAAAAACCGCCCCTATCTACCACGATATCTTCGAGCGGCACGGGACCGGCGCGGCGCAGGCAATGATGGTGGGAAACTCCATGCGCTCGGACGTGGTACCGATGATCAAGGCCGGAGGCTGGGGCACCTATGTGCCGCACGGGCTGATCTGGGAGGTTGAGCACGCCGAGGCACCCGAGGGGCACCCCCGGTATCACGAGATTTCGGACCTTGGCTGCATTCAGGATCTGATCCGGGAAATCGGATAGAACTCAACCCGCAAGCCGCACAGCTCGACGCGCCAAAAATCTGTTGCCGAAACGCATCGCCTAGACTGATTTTTCAGCGCTGCAAAGCGGGCGAGACGCTCAATTTTCGACCTTTTTGCTCAACACTTTTTTAACCAAACGCACATCTAGGCAACACAGTCAAAGCCGCTACAACATGTCGGTATATGTACCTGCCGCAGCCGCAGAACCGGTCACGGAAATGGTTTATTCCAGCGCCATCACATGCTACCGTTTTGTTAAAGAAGTAGAACAGTCAGCCGGAAAACCGGCGGCGAGAGGCAGAAAATGGCAGATATCGTGCAGGTCAGGTGTATTCCGCTGACCCACGCCCTGCGGGCATTCGTCCGGCAGATGGCTTGGGCCTTGGGTGTTGTTCTAACAGTCGCGTTGGTGGGCCTTCCGCCTACCCAGGCAACCGCCGCCCCCTATGCGGCAATGGTCGTGGATGCCCGGACCGGCGAGGTGCTGCACTCGCGCAACGCCGACACACGCCTGCACCCGGCTTCGCTTACCAAGATGATGACGCTCTACATCGCGTTTGAAGCAGTCCGGAACGGTGAAATCTCGCTGGATACCAAGGTTCGCATCAGCAGCAACGCTGCCTCCGAGCCGCCCTCCAAGCTCGGACTTCGCTCGGGGCAGCGCATCGCATTTCGATATCTGATCCGTGCCGCCGCAGTGAAATCAGCCAATGACGCCGCAACCGCCATCGGCGAAACTCTGGCCGGATCCGAAGCCGCCTTTGCCCGCCGCATGACCCGCACCGCAAAGGCGCTTGGCATGTCCCGCACGACCTTCAAGAACGCCCACGGTCTGACCGAAAGCGGCCATATGTCCACCGCCCGGGACATGACCACCCTGGGACGTCACATGCTTTATGACTACCCCGAGTATTATAACCTGTTTTCGCGCACCTCCACCGACGCCGGCGTGCGCGTCGTGCCCAACACAAACCGCCGCCTTCTGGCGGCCTACAAGGGCGCTGACGGGATCAAGACGGGCTATACCCGCGCCGCCGGTTTCAACCTCGTGGCTTCGGCCAAGCGCGGCAACGAGCGAGTGATCGCTACCGTGTTCGGCGGTAAATCCTCGACCTCGCGCAACGCCAAGGTCGCAGAGCTTTTGGACCTCGGCTTCCGCCGTGCCCCGGCGCACGCGAAACTGCGCAAACCGGCGATGCCCGCCTATGTGGGCAACCAGAACATCCAGGTGGCTGATGGTGCCGCAGGCAAGACCATCCGCGTCAGCGGCCGGGTCCAAACCAGCCTGCGTCCGCGCCTGCGCCCCGCAACCGAACCTGCCGAAGATACAGCGCCGGTGCTGGTCGCCGAAGCCAGCCAGGCCACAGAAGAAACCGCTGCGGATACCGTGGCATCGACGCCCAAGCTCGACCCCGAGATCCTGCAGGCCAGCGTCGAAGCCGCAATCACCGAAGCCAAAGTGGTTCCCGCCTCTGCCGAGAAACCGACCGTTGGCACGGCTGTAAAGACCTTCTTCAAGGGCCTGCGCCCCGTCGCCCGCCCGGCCAGATTGGCAAAGGCAGAGACCGCCGCCGAGCCGGAACCGGTTGTTGTCACCCGTCTTTCGACCTCCGGGGGGCGCTATTGGGGTATCAACGTGGGCCGCTACACCAACCGGTATGAAGCGGAAAAGGTCCTTCTGCGCACGGCCCTGTCGGAAATGGAAACGCTCAATGGCTCGCTGCGCAAGGTGTCCAAATCCAGATTGGGGTTTGAAGCCAACTTCCTTGGCATGAGCAAGGAAAGCGCGGAACTGGCTTGTCGGCGCCTACAGGCCCGCAACGTGACCTGCGATACATTGGGACCTGCCTCCTAACCCCCTTGCCCCATGCAAGGGGCAAGGCACCAGACCACCAGAAACGACAAAGGCCCCGGACGACGGGGCCTTTTCTTTTGTGTGATCCTGCACAGCGCCAAGGGTCAGGGTTTCGGGTGATCATCCCATTCATCGCTCAGGATGCGCCGAGCATCGCCTTCGGGATCGTCATACTGGTTCGACCGCACGGTGTAGATAAAGGCAACAAGCGCCGCGCCGCCCAGGATCAGCGAAATTGGGATCAAATAGGACAGGACGCTCATCTTGCGGACTTTCTCAGCTCAGGATTTCAGGCGCAGCGCGTTCAGCGATACGGTGATCGAAGAGCTGGACATCGCCAGCGCCGCGATCAGCGGCGTTGCCAGCCCTGCCACAGCCAAAGGCACCGCGATCACGTTGTAAAGGGTGGCAAGGCGGAAATTCTCGCGGATCCGGCGGATCGCCTTTTGCGCCACGGTGCAGGCATCGGCGATGGGTTCGAGATCTTGCCCCAAAAGCACGATATCCGAGGCCACCCGCGCCGCATCCAGCGCCGAGGCTGGCGAGATCGATACATGCGCTGCCGCGAGGGCCGCAGTGTCGTTCAGACCGTCCCCGACCATCAGCACCTTGCGCCCCTGCCCTGCAAGCATGCGGATGCGCCCAGCCTTATCCTCCGGCAGCGCCTCGGCCACCCATTTTTCGATGCCAAGCCGCTTCGCCAGCGCCTCCACCGCGCCGGTGGTATCGCCCGAAATCAGCAACACGTCCTTACCCGCCTCCTGCAGCGCACGCACCGCTTCGGCCGCGCCGGGACGCAGCGCATCAGTGAACAGGAAACCGCGCGGATTGCCATCGCCGGTATCAAGCCAGGCAGCCGTCTGACTGCCCTGCGCGGCGCCAACCCAAGCCGCCCGGCCCAACCGCACGCGGCGGCCTTGGAAAATGCCTTCAGTGCCGTAGCCCGGCACCTCTTTCAGCTCAAAAACCTCCGCCGGAGTAATCCCGGCCTCCCGCGCGGCACGTGCCAGCGCCACCGACAGCGGATGCGCCGAGGGCGCGGCCAGTGCCAGCGCGATTTCCAAATCGGATTTCACCATCTCGTCCAGATTGACCAACTGGGGTGTGCCAGCCGTCAGGGTCCCGGTCTTGTCAAAGACAACGGTATCCACGCCTGCAAGCCGTTCCAACGCAGTGGAATGCTTGATCAGCATGCCCTTCTTGAACAGCCGTCCCGAGGCTGCGGTGGTCACCGCAGGCACCGCAAGGCCCAGCGCACAGGGACAGGTGATGATCAGAACCGCCGCAGCGATGTTCAGCGCCGTGCGCACATCAAAGGTGTAAAGATACCAGCCCACAAAGGCGAGCGCCGACAGGATGTGCACCCCGGGCGCGTAGAGTTTGGCGGCCTTGTCGGCCAGCGATGTATAACGTGAGCGGCCCGACTCGGCGATCGCCACCAGATCGGCCATGCGATGCAGAGAGGTATCCTCCCCCACCGCCGTTGCGCGAATGGTCAGTGGCCCGGTCAAGTTCACCTCGCCCGCCGAAACCCCGGTGCCGGGACCGGCAAAGACTGGCAGCGTTTCCCCTGTCAGCAGGGACCGGTCCAGTTCCGAATGCCCATCGGTCACTTCCCCGTCCACCGGCATACGCCCGCCGGGACGCACCAAGATCAGATCGCCGATGGCCAGATCGGCGACAGGGACCTCATATTCCTGACCGTCCAGCAGCCGGATCGCGCGAGGCACCTCAAGCGCCGCAAGCTCCTGCGCTGCTGACCGCGCCACAGCACGGGTGCGATAGTCCAGATAACGGCCTGCCAACAGGAAAAAGGTCAGCGTCAGCGCTGCATCGAAATAGGCATGTTCCCCCGACAGCGAGGTTTCCCAAAGCGAGGTCACCAATGCCAGAACCAGAGCGAGAACAATGGGCACATCCATATTGAGGCGCCCGACCTTCAGTGCGCTCCAGGCGTTCTTGAAGAAAGGCTGCGCCGAGAAAATGATCGCCGGAAAGGTGATCGCCGCCGAAATCCAGTGGAACATGTCCCGCGTCGCGTCCGAAGCTCCGGACCAGACAGAGATCGACAGCAGCATGACGTTCATCGAGGCAAAGCCCGCAACCGCCAGCCGCATCAGCAAATCCCGGCCTGCGGTATCGTTCTGGGTTGCCGCAAGGGCGGTCACATCCAGCTCATGCGCCTCATACCCCAGATTTTCGAGCACCGGGATCAGATCGGCGGCGTGTACATCTGGCTCCGCTTCGATCAGAGCCCGTTTCAGGGTCAGGTTGACCCGCGCCGATTTTACGCCCGGATGGGCGTTCAGCCCGCGCTCGACCGCGGAAATGCAGCCCTGACAGTGGATTGACGGCAGGGACAAGGCCAGCCGTGCGTCTGTCGGAGCCTGTTCCACAGCTCCAGACGGCGCCGCAACGCAGCCCGGGCACACTGCCATCTGAGGACGCATCGGAGCCGTCATCTGCGTTACCCTTTTGCCACGTGCAGGATGACCCGCTGAGTGAACTCCGTGCCGTTCTGGGCCCGCGCCACCATCCGGATATTCCAGTTCCCAGCGCCCAGTTTGGCAGGCGCGACGTAGGCCTGGCCGTTGAACTGGAAATCAGGGTTCTGGTCGTCCTTAACGTGGGTTGCCCGGCCCAAAGTGGCCGTCAGCTTGGCCACTTCGACCGGGTTGCCATCCCGGTCGGTGATCTCAAGCTTTACCTGACCGTCCTGAGCCGAGGCATAGACCGACCAGCCCAGAGCCTCTTGGGCGGTGCGACGGGCATCGAACTCCTGGCTGGCGGTGTAGGAGTTCTTCACCTCCAGACCAGGAAAGGTTTTCACAGCATTGACCGCCAGCGCAATATTGACGCCGATGATGACCGTGAAAGCGCCGCCGAACACCATCAGCGCATGGCGACCAGTGAACTCGCGCTGGGGTTTGTCTGCCGACATGGTTCAGTTTCCTTTCCCGTTGAAGGTCGTATCCTTGTAGGCACGCTCGCCGCTGTTGAGGTCTTCGACCCAGATCCGGACCGGGGTCGACTCGGCTCCGGACGCAGGCGCTCCCTTAGGGGTAACAATATAAACCCTTTGCAGGAAGGCGGTGTCGGCAGGCACCTGAACCGAGGCATAGGGCGTGCCTTCCAGTTGGATCCGCATTTCCGGCTCACCCTTGATCGACAGCTCGAACTGGCGCGGCTCCCCATGCTTGTTGCGCAGGCGCACATCATAGGTGTTGCGGACGGAGCCATCCGACAGGGTAACGAAGGTCGGGTTGCGGACCGGTGCGACGGTCAGATCGATATCCGGGCGGATGAACAGAGCAAACACCAGCGCAAAGCCAACAACAGCCCAGAGCGAGGTATACATGATCGTGCGTGGGCGCAGGATATGTTTCCAGACGCTGCGCGGTGGCTGACCAGCGCGTTCGTTTGCCTCGTCCGACAGCGCCATATAGTCGATGAGGCCCCGCGGCTTGCCGATCTTGGCCATGACATCGTCACAGGCGTCGATGCACAGGGCGCAGGTGATGCACTCCAGTTGCTGGCCATCCCGGATGTCGATCCCCATCGGACAGACGTTGACGCAGGCCATGCAGTCGATGCAATCGCCCATTTCCTGCGACTCGGCAGATTTGCGATGCTTGCCGCGCGGCTCCCCCCGCCACTCACGATAGCCGACGGTCAGCGTGTCCTCATCCATCATCGCCGCCTGAATACGCGGCCAGGGGCAGGCGTAGATGCAGATCTGTTCGCGCGCAAAGCCACCAAAGAAGAAGGTGGTCAGGGTCAGCACCAACATGGTGGTATAGGCGATGGGGTGCGCCTGCAGCGTCACCAGATCGTGCAGCAGTGTCGGGGCATCGGAGAAATAGAAGATCCAGGCACCGCCGGTTGCCAGACCGATCAGGAACCAGGCCACCCATTTGGTGACACGCAGCCGCGCCTTGCGGAAATCCATCTTTTTCTGACGGTGCAGACGCAGGCGGGCGTTCCTGTCACCCTCGATCCAGCGTTCCACAAGAATGAACAGGTCGGTCCAGACAGTTTGCGGGCAGGCATAGCCACACCAGACCCGGCCCAGCGCCGAGGTGAACAGGAAGAGGCCCAGCCCCGCCATGATCAGAAGACCGGCCACGAAATAGAATTCATGCGGCCAGATTTCGATCCAGAAGAAATAGAAGCGGCGATTGGCAAGATCCAGCAGCACCGCCTGATCGGGCAACGACGGCCCCCGGTCCCAACGGATCCACGGCGTGATGTAGTAGATGCCCAGCATCACGGCCATCAGATACCATTTGAGATTGCGGAACATGCCCGATACGCGCCTTGGGAAAATCGGCTCCCTGGCGGCATAAAGGCTTGGGGCGGGATCGGAATCGCTCACGGACTCACTCCACTGAATTTGCTCTTTGTCTTGCGTTCTCACAGATGCGGCGCAGCACAGCTTTGACGTGGATCAAAAAGGATATCGGACAAATATCTTTGCCAGCGTCCTGCCACCCTTTGATCACGTCAAAAAAACCGGCCACCAACTACCGTGATAGGTTGACGACATACGTCTGAAACGGTTGTCAGCGACCTTATATGGATGCGCAACGCGACCTTTTTGCACGTCTCCGCATCTGCAAACGTCTCTGTGACCAAGGGATCATAGGCGCGCAACCGGGATCGG
The DNA here is from genome assembly GCF_041008775.1 of Pseudophaeobacter sp. C1-32P7. Taxonomy (NCBI): domain Bacteria; kingdom Pseudomonadati; phylum Pseudomonadota; class Alphaproteobacteria; order Rhodobacterales; family Roseobacteraceae; genus Pseudophaeobacter; species Pseudophaeobacter sp. C1-32P7. The sequence continues at coordinate 70,232 of NZ_JAXGFR010000009.1, forward strand.
CGGGCTCACGGGCGCAGCTTCACAAAATTGTGTTGTCCCGCCCGTCAGTTATCGCCGGTGTCATCCTCCGCCACAGCATTCGGAACCTGCCGGTGCTTCCTGAGCCAGGCGATGAATTTGCGGGCCTGCGACCGCAACACGCCGGGCCGAGTCACGATGTGATAACCGCGCGTGTCGTCCTCTGTGAACAGGTCCACCAGCCGCCCTGCCCTAATGTCCTCTTCGACAAAGGCGCGCACGCTGACCGCCGCGCCCTGACCGCCGCGCACCGCCTCCATCAGCAGATTTCCAGGCAGCCGGACCCGGGGGCCACGTAGGGCGTCGACGACACCACGGGAGACAAGCCATTTGGCCGCCTCCGTGGTTCCCAATTCCTCAAGCCAGGGAAAATCGAGTAGGTCCTGCGGCGAAGACACGCTGCGCCCATCAAGTAGATCCGGCGCCGCAACCACGGACATCGGCGATTGTAGCAACATCTCAGCCGCCAACCCGGACCAATCGCCAGAACCATAACGCAGCGCAATGTCGATCCCGCCCGGCGTCAGTTCGACCAATTCGCCACTTGGGTCCAGAACCATATCCACCTCCGGATGCAGGGCGCGGAACTCTGCAAGGCGCGGCATAAGCCACTGGGCGGCAAACATCGGCGTGCAACTGACATGTAACGGCCGCTGCGCGCCAGAAACGGTCAGGTCCTGAACCGCTGTCTGAATCGCACTGAACCCCAGTTGCAGTCCGCGCGCCAGATGCTCCCCCTCGCGCGTCAGCCGCAGCGCCCGGCCACTGCGGTCCAGAAGCGCCACGCCCATATGGCGTTCCAGCGCCCTGAGCTGTTGGCTAATGGCAGCGTGGCTGACATTCAGCGCCGCCCCTGCCTTCACCACATTCGACGTTTCGGCAAAGGCAGAAAAGGCTCTGAGCGCAGCCAGAGGCGGCAGGCTAAACCACTCCATATGTAATCCTGACTTACATAGTGACTTTTTTCCTGAGTCGCATGAAACGCGTTTTGGCGCAACAGTACCGGACATGTTCAAACTCAGGAGGCATCGAAATGCTGACCGACATCTACGCACGCACCGTATTCACCGCGACCCGCCTCGACTGCGCCCCCCTGCGGGATATGCCACCCGCCAAACCGCTGCCCCAGCCACGGAGCCGCCTTGGCCGGATCAAAGCCTGGCTTACACGGCGCGGCAGTCAACCAGCGCGACGCACCCGCTGCATCGACCCGCAGAAAATCTAGGAAGAAAAAGCGTCGGCTTTTCAGGAAACGCGCGAACAGATCGAAAAGCCGACGCCTGTACCCGCCTAACCAGCACGTCGGTACCGGCGGGATGCGAAGGACCCGGCAGGAAAGCATCACCCTGATGCCTATCGCCCTGCAGGGCCTGTTTCTCTTTGAAACGATATAAGCACGCGACAGCCCAACGCGATTTGACACGGATCAAGTCACGCAAACTAAAGGCGCCAAATTGGACAGAAACTGCCGCCCGGCTGCGCAGCTCTGACTGGGCCCGCCGCAGGTCGCCGTGGAATTCTTGCCGGAATTCCAAACCGGTGCTATCGGCTTTGGATGTCAGATCGCTCTTCCAGCCCGCTTCCTGCCGCGCCATCGCTTGTTCTGGCCAGCGCGGGCGTGCTGTTTGCTTCGCTCTGCTTCGGCGCGCTGCCGTTCTTTGCCCGCAGCCTGACCGAACAGGGCATGCCGCCCCACATCATCGCCTTTTACCGTTTCACCCTGGCGGCAGTGGTCCTCTCGCCGCTGCTGTTCCTGCACCGGGACAAAGCCCGCGCAATCCTGTGGGGGATGGCGGCCGGGGCACTGATGGGGCTTGGCTGGATTGGATATGTCAGCGCCCTGCGCAGCGCGCCGGTCTCCGTGGTCGGGGTTCTTTACATGACCTACCCGGTGTTCACGCTGCTGATCGCCTGGGTGCTGTTTCGTGACAGACCGCCCCTGCGCGCCGTCTGGGCCGCCGGTCTGATCGTGGTTGCCGCGACAATCGCCAGCGGCCCGGGTGCGGTCCCTGCTGCCGCGCTGCCCGCCTTGGCGATTTCTCTGGCGGCCCCCTTGGGGTTTGGATTTGGCATCACCGTGTTAGTCTACCGGCTGACCGTTCTTCCGCCTTTGGCCCGGATCGCGGCGGTCTCGTTAGGATCCGTTCTGGGCCTCTTACCGCTGGTGATGACGACGGATGCGGCCGCAATGGTCCCCAACAGCGGCGAAGGCTGGCTTTTGTTGCTGGGGATCAGCCTCGGCACGGCGCTGGTGCCGCAGTTGGTCTATTCCGTCTGCAGCCCGATGATCGGCGCCGCGCGCACAGCTGTCATTGGCAGCATCGAACTGCCAACCATGTTCGCGGTAGGTGTCATCGCCTTTGGAGAGCGGATCTCTCTGGCGCAGGCCATCGCGTGCGCCCTGATCCTTGCGGCGATCATGCTGAGCAGCCAGACTAGGCGCACGGTCGCCCCCCACAGGGCAGGCCCCTGAACCGGCAGAACCAAGCAGCCCGGGCAAGGGTAAAATGAAAAGGGCCACCCGTTGGGCAGCCCTTTTACGTGTTCCGATATTTGCTGCGGAACCCGGTCTTATTCGCCGCCACCCAGCTGGTGCACATAGGCGGTAACCGCGCGGATCTCGGCCTCGCTGAGGCGGAGGTTCCAGGCCGGCATCACACCGTAACGCGCATTGGTCACGGTCTCCGTCAGCGTGTCGTAATCGCCGCCATAGAGCCAGATCGCATCGGCCAGGTTCGGAGCGCCCTGAGCGCGATCACCGGTGCCGTCTTCCATGTGGCAGGACGAACAGTTGTCTTCAAAAACAACAGCGCCTGCTTCGACTTTGGAGGCATCCTGCGCTTCGCCCGACAGGGACATAACGTAGTTCACGACCTGATCGATCTCTTCGGCTTCGAGCAGCTCATCCCGGCCAAAGGCAGGCATCGCGGAGTAGCGCGCATCGTCGCTGTCCTCATTGCGGATGCCGTGGGCCACGGTCGCGTGGATGTCTTCCACCGAACCACCCCAAAGCCAGTCGTCGTCCAGCAGGTTGGGATAACCCTTGGCACCTGCAGCGCCAGATCCGTGACACTGGGCACACCAGGTCTTGAACACGGCGGAGCCAGCCGACACAGCATAGGCATTCAGATCCGGGTCTGCCGAAATCTCGGTCAGGTCGGTTTCGACCAGCTTGGCATTGGTCGGGGCGTTTGCCTCTTCCACGGCCGCGATTTCACTGGCCACATCTGCACGGGTCGACCAGCCCAGCACCCCGGCCGTGGCCGAGTTGATCATCGGCCATGCCGGATAGGCGATGGTGTAACCAATGCCCCAGATGATGCAGAGGTAGAAGGTGTAGAGCCACCAGCGCGGCATCGGATTGTCGAACTCTTCGATCCCGTCCCATTGATGGCCGGTTGTCTTCGGATCGCTATCGAACTTTTGTGGTTTCTTACTCATGTCCGCGCCTCCTTGGCTTTACCCTTTGCTGGGGCGGGTTTGTCGTCATGCCGGAAGGGGATATCTGCCGTGTCGCGGTAGACCCGGTTGCTGCCTGGGCGGAACACCCAGACAACGACCCCGATGAAGAAAGCGAACAGCATCAACAGCATCCAGCTGTCTGCGAACTGCCGCAGGAGTGTGTATTCTTCCATCTGTCCCTCCCGCTTAGCGGCTTGCATCCGGGGTGAAGGTCGAGAAGTCGACCAGAGTCCCCAGCATCTGCAGATAGGCGATCAGAGCGTCCGCTTCGGAAACACCCGGCTGGCCATCAAAGTTACGCACATTGATGTCTTCGCCATAGCGCTCCATCAGACCGTCGTAATCGCTGTCGGGATCCGCTTGCGCCATGAAGTCGGCTTGCGCGGCTTCGACCATCTCGTCGGTGTAGGGCACGCCCAGGATCGCATTGGTGGCCATGATGTCACCGATGTATTTGCCGTCCAGCATGGTCCGCTCAAGGAAGCCATATTTGGGCATCACCGATTCCGGCACCACCGACTGCGGATTGCGCAGGTGATCCACGTGCCACTCATCCGAGTAGCGGCCACCGACGCGGGCCAGATCCGGCCCGGTCCGCTTGGACCCCCACTGGAACGGGTGATCGTACATCGATTCCGCCGCCAGCGAGTAGTGACCATAGCGTTCGACCTCGTCCCGCATGGGGCGGATCATCTGGCTGTGGCACACATAGCAGCCTTCACGGATGTAGACTTCGCGACCAGCCATCTCCAGCGGGGTGTAGGGACGCATGCCCTCCACCTCTTCGATGGTGTTTTCCAGCCAGAACAGCGGTGCGATCTGCACCAGACCACCGATGGTCACAACCAGGAAGCTGCACACCAGAAGGAGGGTCGCGTTGGTCTCGAGGATTTTATGTTTGTCGAGAATTGCCATTGTCCGGCCCTCCTTATTCAGCCGGGACCGAGACCGACAGGCTGGCTTCTTTAGCCGGCGCCCGACGGACGGTCATGATGAGGTTGTAGCACATGATGATCGCACCGGTGAGGTACATGACCCCGCCCAGACCGCGCACCACATACATCGGAAGCTTTGCAGCCACGGTGTCGGCAAAGGAGTTCACCAGGAAGCCATTCGCATCCACTTCGCGCCACATCAGGCCTTCCATGATGCCGGTCACCCACATGGAGGCGGCATAGAGAACGATACCGATGGTGGCGAGCCAGAAGTGCCAGGACACCATCTGCAGCGAGTAGAGACGCTCACGTTTCCACAGAACCGGCACCAGGAAGTAGAGGGCACCGAAGGTGATCATGCCATTCCAGCCAAGAGCACCGGAGTGTACATGACCGATGGTCCAGTCGGTGTAGTGCGACAGCGAGTTCACGGCGCGGATCGACATCATCGGACCTTCGAAGGTGGACATGCCGTAGAAGCCGACCGAGATCACCATCATGCGGATGACGGGGTCGGTGCGCAGCTTGTCCCATGCACCCGACAGCGTCATCAGACCGTTGATCATACCACCCCAGGACGGCATCCACAGCACGATCGAGAACACCATGCCAAGGGTCGAGGCCCAGTCAGGCAGCGCGGTGTAGTGCAGGTGGTGCGGACCAGCCCAGATGTAGATGAAGATCAGCGCCCAGAAGTGGATGATCGACAGTTTGTAGCTGAACACGGGGCGTTCGGCCTGTTTCGGGATGAAGTAGTACATCATGCCGAGGAAGCCAGCGGTCAGGAAGAAGCCCACCGCGTTGTGGCCATACCACCACTGCACCATGGCATCCTGCACGCCGGGCCAGACGATGACCGATTTGGACCCCCAGATGGAGACCGGGATGGTCAGGTTGTTGACCACGTGCAGCATCGCGACGGTCACGATAAAGGCCAGGTAGAACCAGTTGGCGACGTAGATATGCGGCTCTTTCCGCTTGATCAGCGTACCAAGGAAGACAGCAAGATAGGCGACCCATACGATGGTCAGCCACAGGTCAACATACCATTCCGGCTCGGCGTATTCCTTGGACTGGGTCCCGCCCAGAACATAGCCGGTGGCGGCCAGAACGATGAACAGCTGATAGCCCCAGAACACGAACCACGCCAAGTTGCCGCCCCAAAGCCGCGCCGCGGAGGTGCGCTGAACGACGTAGAAAGAGGTTGCCAGAAGCGCGTTGCCCCCGAAGGCGAAGATCACCGCCGAGGTGTGCAGCGGACGCAGACGGCCAAAGTTGGCAAAGCCCTGCGCCCAGTCGAAGTTCAGAACCGGAAAGGCCAGCTGGAAGGCAATAAACGTGCCCGCCAGAAAACCAACAACGCCCCAAAAGGCGGTGGCAATGACCCCGTAGCGCACGACGCTATCGAAATATTCGTGCTCCAGATTGCCGGTGGCCGGTACCGGCTCATCCGTCTTGCGAAGTGTGTAGAGGAAAAGCCCACCAGCCACGAGCATCACGATGATCGCGTGCACCTGGTAAGCCAGATCGCGCGCATAGTTGATCCCGATCATCGCAAAGAGCGTGACCAGACCAAGCGCTATCAGCTTGAGATAATTAGACATCTTGCGTCCCTTTAACATGTACCGCGCGATTCTTCCGCCACGCGGGACCTTTTTAGACCGAGTTTGTGATGCAGAACGCGCCGTTTCCATGCATTGATCTGCATCAAGACAATTGCCAAACAAGTGTGACACATCATTTATGGCACAGCCATTGAAACGCGGTCCCTTCTGGGGATTTTGCGCTATTTCCACCAAGGGATGACAATGACCTACAAAACCTTCTTATCCGTTCTGACTGACCAGAACACCGCCGCAGCTCCGCTGGCTCAGGCCGCCGCTCTGGCAGAGCATTTTTCCGGCCATACCGAGGTTCTGTGCCTTGGCGTGGACCGGACCCAAACGGGGTACTACTACGCCGGTGCCAATGCCATGATCATCCAGGAAGCCATGGTACGGGCACAGGAAGAAGCAGCAGAGGTCCAAACCCACGCCGCAGAGGTCATGGAGCGCAGTGGCACGCCCTTTTCGACCGATATCGCCATCGCGCCGGTGGCCGATCTGGGCCGCCACGTGGCGCATCATGCGCGATTCTCGGATCTGGTAGTACTCGGCAAACCCTACGGCGAAGGCATCGGCGTAGAGGCAGAGCCCGTGGTCGAAGCGGCCCTGTTTGAAGGCCGCACTCCGGTTTTGGTGGTGCCGGATGACGCCGAGCCGATCACCCAGCCGAAAACCGTGCTGCTGGCTTGGAACGAAAGCATCGAGGCTATGACCGCGATCCGCAAGGCGCTGCCCTTCCTCGAAGGCGCCGAGGTGGCCCGCATCGTCGTCATCGACCCGCCGCAGCACAGCCCGGAACGGTCCGATCCCGGCGGGATGCTGGCGCAGATGCTCTCGCGCCATGGCGTGAAATGCGAAATCGACGTACTCAGCAAGACGATGCCACGGGTCTCGGACATCCTGAACCGTCATGCCAACGATACCGGTGCGGATATGATCGTGATGGGCGCCTATGGCCACTCCCGTTTCCGCGAGGCGATTCTGGGCGGCGCGACCCGCAACATGCTGGAAAAAGCGACCGTTCCAGTCTTTATGGCCCACTGATTTCACCGACTGGCCACGCGTGGCTGGCAAAGAAACGACGCAAACAAAAGGCGCCCGATCAAGGGCGCCTTTTTTGCGTTCTGTCGCCGGGCTGACTCAGCGTGCTTTTCGGATCAACCCTATGACAAACAATAGAATCACCGCGCCGATGGTGGCGTGGATCACCGAGGCCAGCACCCCGCCGCCAACGGCAAAACCAAGAGCTGGGAAGATTGCCCCCGCCAGAAAGGCGCCGACAATCCCCACGATGATATTGCCAATGACGCCAAACCCGCGTCCCTGCATGATCTTGCCCGACAGCCACCCTGCCAAGGCGCCGATGATCAGCATTCCGATCAGACTTTCGAAGTGCATATGATTTCTCCCCTGTTCCAGGCAGCTTAGCTGCGAAGCCCTGCGAGGTCACGCCCGCACGTAATGCATGCCCTGGAACCGTGCCCGCATCGCGCGGGTGCGCGGTGCCACGGCTGCGGGATCGTTCCCGATCAACCCCTGCGCGATCAGCGCCGCCAGTTTCGGCGCATCCGCAGGCGTGACACCCCGGCGCACCAATTCGGGTGTTCCGATGCGCAGACCGTTCATGTCACCCGGCACCTCGGCAATTGGCAGGCCGATCCCACAGGCCAGGAACCCGGCTTTCCGCAGGGTTTTGGATGCTGCCTGCCCACCACCGAATCCAGCGGCCTCAACCGCGAACTGATGCGATTGGGTTGCCTTTCCTGCGCCCTTGAACACCGGCAATCCAAGCTTTTCCAATTCATCCGCCAGCGCCTGCGCCAAGTCGATCATCGCCTTGGCATAGGCGGCGCCATAATCGACCCAGTCCAGCAGGCTGACCGCAAGCGCCGCCGTCTTGGCCGCGTCAAAATTGGCCGTCATCCCCGGAAAGGCGATGGCATCAAGCCGCTCGGCAACCGCCGCGTCATTACTGACAATCAGCCCCCCGGCCGGCCCGCCAAGGCTCTTGTAGGTGCTCATCGTCATCAGATGGGCGCCCTCCTGTAGTGGATTGGCCCAGGCGCCGCCCGCGATGATGCCGCATTGATGCGCCGCGTCGAACAGCACCTTTGCGCCGACCTCATCTGCGATGGCGCGGACCTCTGCCACCGGGTGCGGAAAGAGGTTCAGACTGCCGCCGATGGTGATCAGGCTTGGCTGCACCTCATGCGCCATACGGCGCAAGCCATCCAGATCCACGGTGTAGCCATCCGCGTGCACTGGCGCCGGATGTGTTTTCAACCCGTAAAGCCCAGCACAGCCCGCCTCATGGTGCGTCACATGTCCACCCACGGTGGCGGGCGGCGCGATGATACTGTCCCCCGGCTGCGTCAGAGCCATGAAACCATAGAGATTGGCGAGCGCGCCGGAGCCGACCCGAACCTCGGCATAGGCCGCCTGAAACACCTCGGCGGCCAATTCGGCGGCGATCACCTCGATCTCCTCAATGGCCTCCAGCCCCATTTCATATTTGTCGCCAGGATAGCCCAGCGACGGCCGACTGCCGAGCCCGGATGACAACACCGCCTCGGCAGCCGGGTTCATCACGTTGGTGGCTGGGTTGAGGTTGAAACACTCTTCATCGTGGATTTCCGCATTGCGTCGGATCAGCGCATCGATCCGCCCCGACAGCCTCTCGGTCGTTGCAGCGGCAGTCTGCTGTGCAATCTCCTGCACATGAGCCTCGCAGGCCGCTGGCACCCAAGGGCGCTGTGCAAGGCGTTGTTTTGCCGGATCAGTCATGTGGATCATCCCTGTTGCGGATCTATTGCGTTGCCTCAGTGAAGCCGCCGTGCCCCCTTGTGCGCAAACCAGTTTTGTGAAAAATTAGGGTTAGAAAAACTAGGCCTTTTTTCATGAGCGTCTCTCCGCCCCGTCCCAGATCCCTGCCCCTGACCGCCTTGCGCGCCTTCGAGGCTGCTGCCCGGCTCGGTAGTTTTGCCGCCGCAGCGCAGGAGCTTGGCGTCACGCCAGGGGCGGTATCGGCGCATATCAAGACGCTGGAAGATGCGCTTGGGGCGCCGCTGTTTCATCGCCGGGCCAAGGCAGTGGAGCTGACCGCGCCGGGCGCGCGTGCCCTGCCCGAATTTACCGCCGCCTTTGATCAGCTGGCCAGGGCGGTGCAAACCCTGCGGGATGAAGCAGCCCCGGCGGTAGTGCATATCGCAACCCTACCCTCGGTCGCGCAGTTCTGGTTGTCCCCACGTTTGCCCGCCCTGCGGCAGGCCATGCCCGAGGTTGCCATTTCGGTCACCGCGCTGGAAACACCGCCCAACCTGAAACGCACGCCTTATGATCTGTGCCTGTTCTTCGACCCGTCGCAGGGGCAGCCAGTGGAACGAGATGTCATATTTCCAGTCTGTGCCCCCAATCTGGCCGCACAGCTTTCGCGGCCAGAGGATCTGCGAAATGTGCCCTGCCTGACTGACACCACATGGGACCGGGACTGGATGCATTGGCTGGCTGCAGTGGATCTCAGTGAGAAGGTGACGCCACGGGGACCGGTCTATTCGCTCTATGCCCTCGCGGTAGAGGAAACCCTGAACGGTGCCGGGGTGCTGATCGGCCACGCCGCCCTTTTGGCGCCTTTGCTGCAATCAGGACGGCTGGTTGCGCCCTTTGCCACCAAGGTTACACTGCCGGATGCCCTGCGCCTGTGGCGCCTGCCCGGCCGGGGCTCGGCAGCTGCAGTCAATCAGGTGGCGGAGTGGCTGAAAAGCAGCGCTGGAGAAGAGATCTTGCAAAGCTGACACGAAAAAGGGGCGGACAGATCTGCACCTGTTTCGCCCCTGTCCAATATGCACGCGTTGATTGCGCACAGCGTGGATCTCAGCCGAGGAAACCACCGTCACTATCGTCGCCCGCTTCTTCCAGCAGGCGCCCCATGTCGGGCACGGTCACGTGCCGCTTGCCTTCGAGCTCGATCACGCCGTCCTTTTTCAGCGCCGACATCTGGCGGCTGACGGTTTCAAGGGTCAGGCCAAGGTAGTCTGCCATTGCCTCCCGCGTGAGCGGCAGATCAAACACCATCCGATCCTTCGCTCCTGCGGGAGTCAGAGACGCATCCCGGCGGGCAATGATCGATAGCAGGCTGGCGATCTTTTCCCGGGCAGTCTTGCGGCCCAGTACCAGCATCCATTCCCGCGCGGCGTCCAGTTCATCCAGCGTCATTTCAAGCAGGCGGTGCGCGATATGTGGCGTACGCGCCATCAGTTCTTCAAAGGGTTTCTTGCGGAAACAGCACATCACCACTTCGGTTGTGGCGACCACGTTATAGGCCGCGCCATCGCGCCCGGGGCGTCCGACAAAATCGCTGGGCAGGAGAAGACCGACCATCTGGGTACGACCATCTTCCATTGTCTGGGTCAGGGTCGCGATGCCGGAAACCACCGAACCGACAAAATTCATCGAGTCGCCGGACCAGATAATCGGGCGCCCCGCCTCATAGGTCCGATAGTATTTGATGGCATCCAACTCTTCCAATTCATCCGAATCGCAGCGCGCACAGACCGCGCGATGCCTGATCGGGCAATCACCACAGTTGAAAGATGAAATCGTGGGGGCTGTCATGGCGTGTCCCGCTTGATCTGGGTCAAAGTCTAGTTACTCGTACACGATTTACGATAGTCCGATGAAACAGAAATCACAATTGGCAAGCCTCGGATTATTCGATGCTAAAGTGCCGCGCTATACCAGCTACCCCACGGCGCCGCACTTTGCAGGCGGCGTAAATGCCAGTGTTTTCTCAGGCTGGCTAAGGGATATCGCGCCTGGCAGTCAGATCTCGCTTTATGTGCATGTGCCTTTCTGCCGCAGGCTGTGCTGGTTCTGCGCCTGCCGCACACAGGGCACCCAGTCAGACGCCCCGGTCAGAGCCTATCTCGACACGCTCAAGGCCGAAATCGCGCTGCTGAAATCGCACCTCCCCGAAGGTGTCAGCCTGTCCCGGCTGCATTGGGGCGGTGGCACACCGACGCTGCTATCAGCCGATATGATTCGTGAACTGGCCGCCGCGCAGGCCGATCTAGCGCCATGGGCCCTTGGCACCAAGTTTTCGGTCGAGATTGATCCAAACGAATGCGACGCGGCGCGGCTGGATGCCCTGGCCGAGGCAGGCATGAACCGGGCCTCGATCGGAGTGCAGGATTTCGATACCACCATCCAGAACGCAATCGGGCGGCTGCAAAGTTATGAGTTGACGCATGAAACCTTCGAAATGCTGCGCGCGCGGGGAATCCACAGTATCAATGCTGACATCCTGTTCGGGCTGCCACATCAGACGCCGGAGCGGATCACCGACAGCGCGCAGAAACTGTTGTCCCTCTCACCGGATCGGATCGCCCTGTTTGGATATGCGCATGTGCCCTGGATGGCGCGGCGCCAGACCATGATTCCTACGGATACCCTGCCGACGCCCGAAAATCGGCTGGATCTTTTTGATACCGCCCGGCGCCTTTTCCTGTGGGACGGCTACCACGAGATTGGCATCGACCATTTTGCCCGGCCGGACGACAGTCTGGTCAAGGCTCAGACCTCGGGGCGGCTCAAACGGAATTTCCAGGGCTATACCGAGGATCCCGCCGACGTTCTGATCGGCATCGGCGCCTCGGCAATCTCGCGCTTCCCGCAGGGCTACGCCCAGAACGCCCCCGGCACCGCGGACCACGCAAGGGCGATAGCGACAGGTCAGTTTGCAACCGCGCGCGGACATGTCTTTCAGGGAGAAGACAAGTTGCGGGGTCGCATGATCGAATCGCTGATGTGCGATTTCAGGATCAGCGCCGAAGATATCCTGGGCAAGTTTCAGATTTCGGCGCAATGGCTCCGGGATGTGCTGGAGCAAACAGCCCGCGCCTTTCCGAACATGGTGGAACTGTCGCAGGAAGGGCTGTCGATCCCGGAGCGCGCCCGCCCCCTGACCCGGATGATCGCACGTAGTCTGGACGCCTATGAGGTGAACCAGGCCGGGCACAGCTCCGCGATCTGATATCCCGTTTGATATCGCGACGGGACCTCAAAAGGCCCCGCGGCCTGCCGCTAGCCGGTCAGCCATTCATCGCGTCGCCGCAAGAAGCTGGCGCGTGTATTCCTCTTGGGGGGTGTCAAACAGCGCGTCTGCCTGCCCAGCCTCCACCACGTCGCCCTGCTTCATCACAATCATTTTGTGCGACATGGCGCGCACGACGTTCAGATCGTGGGAAATGAACAGATAGGCCAACCCATAGCGCGTCTGCAGATCGCGCAGCAGATCGACGATCTGCACCTGAACCGTCATGTCCAGCGCCGATGTCGGCTCATCCAGAACCACCAGCCGCGGCCGCAGCACCATGGCACGGGCAATGGCGATGCGTTGCCGCTGTCCGCCCGAAAACTCGTGCGGGTAGCGGTCCATCGCCGCCGGGTCTAGGCCCACCTCCACCATCACCTCAGCCACCAACTCGCGGGTGTCGCGATGCTGATCGACCTTATGGATTGCCAGACCTTCGGAAATGATCTGTGCGCAGGTCATCCGCGGGCTGAGAGAGCCGAAGGGATCCTGAAACACGATCTGCATGTCCTTGCGCAGGCGCCGCAGATCCCGCGTTGACCATTGTCGCAGGTCATCACCGCGGAATCGCACCTCACCCTCCGACGCAATCAGCCGCATGATGGCCAACGCCAGGGTCGTCTTGCCAGAGCCGCTTTCCCCGACAATGCCAAGGGTTTCCCCTGCCTGGACGGAAATGGAGGTCGGATTGACCGCCTTCACATGCCCAACGGTGCGCTTCAACAGCCCCTTCTGGATCGGGAACCAGACCTTGAGATCCGAGGTTCGGACCAATTCCTCGGCGCCTTCGGGCACGGCGGCAGGTTGCCCGGAGGGCTCGGCCGCCAGCAATTTCTGCGTATAGGGATGCTGCGGGTTCGCAAAAATGTCCTCGGCAGGACCGCTTTCGACGATCTCGCCGTCTTTCATCACGCAAACCCGGTCGGCAATGCGCCGCACGATGGCCAGATCATGGGTGATGAACAACAACCCCATGCCTTCGCTTTCCTTCAGCTCGGCCAGAAGTTCGAGAATCTGGGCCTGAATGGTGACATCCAGCGCAGTGGTCGGCTCATCCGCGATCAGGATCTCGGGCTTGTTGGCCAGCGCCATGGCGATCATCACCCGCTGCCGCTGCCCACCGGACAGCTCGTGCGGATAGGCGCCAAGACGAGTTTCCGGATCGCGGATGCCGACCTTGATCAGCAGTTCCAGAATGCGGTCCCGCGCCGCCTGCCCCACCAGCCCCTGATGCAGGGCCAGCGATTCCGACAGTTGCTTTTCAATGGTGTGCAGCGGGTTGAGCGAGGTCATCGGCTCCTGAAAGATAAAGCTGATGTCGTTGCCACGCAGTTTCATCAGGTGCTTTTCGTCGGCGCCGACCATCTCTTCGCCATTGTACAGCACCGATCCCTTCACCGTGGCACTGTCCCCCAGAAGCGACACCGTCGACAGAGCCGACACGGATTTGCCAGAGCCGGATTCCCCCACCAGCGCCACCGTTTCGCCGCGCCCCACCTCAAAGGACACGCCTTTGACCGCTTCGGTCTCCTTGCCGTCTTGGCGGAAAGAGACACGCAGGCCTTTCACCTCCAGTATCGCAGTCATGAGAAGGTCTTTCTTGGGTCGAAGGCGTCGCGGATGCCTTCAAAGATAAAGACAAGAAGCGACAGCATGATGGCGAAGGTGAAGAAGGCGGTGAAGGCCAGCCAGGGCGCTTCAAGGTTCTGTTTCGCCTGCAGGGTCAACTCCCCCAGCGAAGGCGCCGAGGACGGCAGGCCAAAGCCGAGGAAATCGAGCCCTGCCAGCGAAGAGATAGTGCCGGTCACGATGAAGGGCATCATCGTCAGGGTCGCCACCATGGCATTCGGCAGCATGTGGCGGAACATGATGGTCATGTTGCCAACACCCAGCGCCTTGGCCGCGCGCACGTACTCCAGATTGCGCGCCCGCAGGAATTCGGCGCGCACCACCCCGACCAGCGCGGTCCAGCCGAACAGGATCATAAGGAAGACCAGCAGCCAGAAACTGCGCCCCAGGATCGCGAACATGATGATGATCACATAAAGCGTCGGGGTCGAGCTCCAGATTTCGATGAACCGCTGGAACAGAAGATCCAGCCAGCCGCCAAAATAGCCCTGCACGGCGCCTGCCGCGATGCCGAGAACGGTTGCCGCACCTGTCACGATCAGGGTAAAGACGATGGACAGGCGGAAGCCGTGGATGACCCGCGCCAGCACGTCCCGCTTGGTATCATCGGTGCCTAAGAGGTTCTGCCCGTTCGGCGGCAGCGGCGCTGCACCGGGCCGGTCCACCGTGGTGTTAAAGCTGTAGGGAATCGGCGGCCAGATGGTCCAGCCTTCGTGGAAATCTTCCCCTGCAAAGGTACCAGCTGCGATTTGCTCCATGATCCCCTCAGGGTCATCGAAACAGTCCAGATTGCCGCCCGAACGGATCAGGCATTCCACCTCGGGGTCCTTGTAGACCGCCTCGGTCCTGAAATCGCCGCCAAAGGCGGTTTCGGGATAGAACTTGAAAATCGGCATGTGCAAGTCGCCGCGATAACTGACCAGAATCGGTTTGTCGTTGGCGATGAACTCGGCAAACAACGACAGCACGAACAGCACCGAAAAGATCCAGAACGACCAGAAAGCCCGCTTGTTGCGGCGGAAATTGTTCCAGCGGCGCTGGTTGAGTGGGGACAATGCCATGGCTCAGCCCTCTCTCTTTTCAAAGTCGATGCGTGGGTCGACCAGCACATACATGATGTCGGACACGATCCCCACGACGAGACTCATCAGGCCAAAGATGAACAGCGTGCCGAAGATCACCGGATAATCACGCGCCACGGCGGCCTCAAACCCGAGACGCCCCAGCCCGTCGAGCGAGAAGATCGTTTCGATGATCAGGCTGCCCGAGAAGAAGACGCCGATGAACACCGCCGGGAAGCCCGCGATCACGATCAGCATGGCATTGCGGAACACATGGCCATACAGAACCCGTCGTTCGCTCAGCCCCTTGGCCCGGGCTGTCATCACGTATTGTTTCTTGATCTCATCCAGGAAGGAGTTCTTGGTCAGCAGCGTCAGCGTCGCAAAAGCCCCGATGGTGGAGGCGATGACCGGCAGCGCGATGTGCCAGAAGTAATCCCCAATCTTGGCCAGCAGGCTTAGCTCCTCCCAGTTGTCCGAGGTCAGCCCCCGCAGCGGAAAGATCTGCCAATAAGAGCCACCGGCAAAGAGCACCAGCAATAGGATCGCGAACAGGAACGAGGGGATCGCATAGGCCGCGATAATCATGCCACTGGTCCAAGTATCGAAACGCGACCCGTCGCTCAGCGCCTTGCGGATGCCCATCGGGATCGAGATCATATAGGCGATCAAGGTCGACCACAGGCCCAGCGAAATCGACACCGGCATTTTCTCCATCACCAGTTCGGTGACATCGATCTTGCGGAAATAACTTTCGCCGAAATCGAACCGAAGATAGTTGCCGATCATCTGGATGAACCGCTCCAATGGCGGCTTGTCTAGACCGAATTGCGCGTTCAACTCTTCGATCAGCTCCGGCGGCAGGCCCTGACGACCCGCATAGTTGTCATTCGATCCAAGGGTTTCCGTGGCCCCCGCATCGCCGCCACCACCGGCAAAGCCTTCGAACACATCACCACTGCCCTGCATCTGGGCAATGATCTGTTCCACCGGCCCGCCCGGCACAAATTGCACCAGGGCAAAGTTGATCACCATGATCCCGAACAGGGTCGGGATCACCAGCAGGAAACGCCGCAGAATATAGGCTGCCATGGGACGGGCCTACCGCAACGCGCCAGAGGCCTTGAGAGCGGCCTCCTTTTCGGCGTTCACCCACCACAGATCCATCGTGCCCGGCGCATAGGGCGGCAGGTTTTCGGGGTATTCATACATGCTCCAGTAGGCGATCCAGTTCACGTCCAGATACCACGTGGGAACCATAAACCGCTTAGCCCGCAGCACCCGGTCCAGCGCGCGGGCGCTGGCGTGGAGTTCCTCCTCGGTGGTGGCCTTGACGATATTGTCGATCAGCGCGTCCACTGCCGGATCGGCCAGCCCTGCGGGATTGAACACCGAATATTGGTGCGCCTCCGATCCGAATTGCTGATAAAGACCCGTCGAAGGTTCCAGCGACTTCGGATAGGCAAAGCTCACCATATCGAAATCCTTTTCCCGGCGACGGCTGGTGTATTGCGCGAAATCCACCCGGTTCAGCTTGGCATCGATCCCCATGGTGATGAGGTTCGCGACATAGGGCTGTACGATGCGTTCCAGCGTCGGGCTATCCAGCAGGAATTCGATCTGCATGACCTCGCCCGCCGCATTGCGGCGCACCCCGTCATCGCCAACGGCCCAGCCTGCCTCATCCAGCAGTTTCATCGCCCGGCGCAGATTGCGGCGGTCCGATGGACGTCCCGGTTTCGAAGCGTGTGCCATCACTGGTTCAGTGGTCAGGATGGTGGGGTCGATCTGGTCGCCCAGCGCCTCGAGCACTTCTTTTTCGCGCCCTTCTGGCAGGCCCTTGGCCTCTAGCGCACTGTCCTGCCAGAAGGAGGAGCGGTGCCGGAACAACCCGTATTGCAAGCTTTCGTTGGTCCATTCGAAGTTGAAGGCCAGTTGCACCGCTTCGCGCACGCGGATGTCCTGGAACACGGGACGCAGCAGGTTCATTACAAAACCATTGGCAGCAGGTACGTTACCGTCGGGGATTTCGTCCTTGATGACATCGCCGCGCGCAACCGCGTCAAACTCATAGGCGGTCGCCCAGCTTTTGGAACTGTTCTCGGGGCGCAGGGTGTAGACACCGGCCTTGAACCCTTCCATCGCCGCGATGGCATCGCCGAAATACTCGATCCGGATACTGTCGTAGTTGTGGCGGCCGACATTCACATTGAGATTGGCGCCCCAGTAATCCGGATTGCGGCTGTAGACGATACGCTGATTGATGTCGAAGCTGTCGAGAACATATGGCCCCGACCCGATTCCCGGATCCAGACGCGGCTCATCAAGACGGCGGTTTTCGGGATCGGCTTCGAACCAGGCCTTGGAGAAGACGGGCGTGCCTGCGACCTGCGAAATCATCGCGCGGCGCGGGAAATCGGGCGAGAAGTAGAATTTGACCCGGTGCGGGCCAAGCGCCTCGGCCTTGGGGATGCGTTTACGCACCGCTTCGGCGTAGGATTGCAGTCCCTGATCCAGCAGGATGTTGTGGGAAAAGACCACGTCATCGGCAGTCACAGGCGTTCCATCCGAAAACCGCGCCTCGGGGCGCAGGTTGAAGATCACCCAATCCTGGCTTTCGGGATACTCCAGACTTTCCGCGATCAGCCCGTAATAGGAGCCCGGCTCGTCATAGGATTCGATCAGCAAGCTTTCCAGATGATAGGACGACAGCGCCCCGCCGCGCCCCTTGCGGGTAAAGGGGTTCATGCTGTCGAAGGTGCCGACTGCGGAAAAGGACAGCTCCCCGCCCTTGGGTGCATCCGGGTTCACATAGTCGAAATGCGCGAATCCTTCGGGGTATTTCAGCTCACCGAATTCCGCGAACCCATGGCTTTTGATGATCGTCTCTTCGGCGCGGGCCTGTCCTGCAAGTACCAGCACCATCGCGCCCAGCATCAAAACGCTCAGCATCACAAACCCAAGCGGCGCCGGAAGCCCCGCGTTCATGGCTCGCGTTCGGGCTGTCATCTGTTGTGATCTCATCTGCCTTAACCTCCGCTGTCCGGTGTTCAAGCGATCCGGATTTCTACCGTATTTCAAGCTAATGGCAGGCAGGCGCAACATTCAAGTTGTGATGCGGTCACTTTCGGGTTGGGCCAGGGCAATTTCCCATCCTTTTGCGGCACATATTCTCCGACAGGCCCCACAAAAAGCGAAAGGCCGCTGAGGATCAGCGGCCTTTCAAAACTCGAATCCGGTTCTGTACCAGCCGGAGCGACGGTTTAGTCGTCGAGGCTGTCCAGATAAGCGATCAGGTTCACGCGGTCCTTGACCTTTTTCAGGCCAGAGAAGCTCATCGTGGTGCCCGGTGCGTAGTCGGACGGTTTGATCAGGAATTCATTGAGGTTCTCAGCGGTCCATGCGCCTTCCATACCGGACAGGGCACCGGAGTAACCAAATCCTTCGGCGCTTGCCTTGGGACGGTCAACCACACCGTAGAGATAAGGACCGGTCGCATTGGCGCCAGCCTCAAGCTTGTGGCACGCGGAGCATTTCTTGAAGACTTTGGCGCCTTTGCCAACGTCAGCGGAGGCCATCAGCTCTTCAAAGCTGACTTCTTCCACTTCTTCTTCTGCACCACCTGCCTCTGCCACTTCAATCACGTAAGAAGCCTCGCCATGGGCCTCCACATGATACAGTTCCTCTGCGGCCCATTTGCCCAGGAGGAACACGAGGAACGCGCCGCAGAAGCCTGCAGTCGCTTTGGTAAGGGTCATCGTGTCAAACATGATCGCGAGTCCATTTCAGCTGTCTGGGAGGGTGTCTAAGGCTTCCCCTCTCAAGTGGCAAGGTGTAGACAGCGCGACGAAACGCCCGATTGTCCAAGTTTTGCAGGAAAGTCGCACTCATGACCGGAAAAATCGCCATTCAGGGGGAGCTTGGCTCTTACAGCCACGAAGCCTGCCGCAACGCGCGGCACGACATGGAAGTGCTTCCCTGCCGCAATTTCGAGGACACGATCGCAGCAGTGACAAGCGGTCAGGCGGACCTCGCCATGCTGCCGGTGGAGAATTCGACCTATGGTCGGGTGGCCGATATTCACCGTCTGCTGCCGCACAGCGGCTTGCATATTGTCGACGAGGCATTTGTGCGGGTGCATATCAATCTTCTGGGCGTGCCCGGTGCCCGGCTGGAAGATATCCGCGAGGCGAAATCGCATCTGGTTCTTCTACCGCAATGCGGACAGTTCCTGCGTAAACATGACATCACCGGCCGGGTCAGCCCCGACAACGCACGGGCCGCCCGCGATGTGGCGGAGGCTGGCGACAAACACGTTGCCGCCCTCGCCAGCGAGCTGGCCGGAGAGATCTACGGTTTGGATGTGCTGGCCCGCCATATCGAAGACAACGGCGACAACACCACGCGGTTCCTGATCATGTCGCGCGAGCCAGATTACAGCCGTCGCGGTGCCCATGGCATGATCACAAGTTTCGTGTTCCAGGTGCGCAACATCCCCGCCGCGCTCTACAAGGCGATGGGTGGCTTTGCCACCAATGGAATCAACATGACCAAGCTGGAAAGCTATATGGTCGACGGCTCCTTCACGGCGACACAGTTCTATGCCGATATCGAAGGCCATCCCGAGGATGAGAACGTGCAGCTGGCAATGGACGAGCTGGCCTATTTTACCACCAACGTCGAGATCCTGGGCGTCTATCCCGCTGACAATGGCCGCTACTAACCTGTAATTCTGCGGGCATTAAGACAGCCCACGCCTTTCGGCGGGCTGGACCTGTATTTTGGGGAAAGGTGAGAGGTTGGACATCGACCCAAGCGGGGCTCGTTGTGGCTGCTTCCTTCCGGACCTGACCAGGTTGGCGAGGCGCTTGCCCGCGCCAACCTCTCGAATCCCGATATAGGCGGCTGCCGCAGCAATGACAAGGGGGCCTCCCCGATCCACCGCTCCGCAGTTCAGAGGGCAAGCATCAGTTTCAGAAAGCCTTTTGGTGTCATGCCGCAGTTGCGCACCTGCCCCTCCGGCAATTCATCCAGATACTGCACCGCCTCCGGGCTGGTATAGGCGGCAGCCTCGGCGTTGTTGAGCTCGGCAAACCGCCACGGATACTCTTCCTGCGCCAGTGGATCCTCAGGCAGGCGACCCGCAACGTAGTCCCGGATCACATCCCGGATTCGCACCGGCGGCAGCGGGATGCTCTCGGCGTCTTTGACCATCTGGAAATTACCACCACCGCTGACCCTGTAACTGTTGACAACGACGGCAAAACGCTGCGCAGGGGCCACGGGCCGCCCATGCACGCGCAGACGTCGAATGCGCCCTGCCGCCGGGTTGATCCGCACGCCAGAGGAGGAAAACCGCGGCGGTGCCGAGAGATCTATTTCGTATTGCAGGCCAAAAAGAACGTCAAAATTATGCCCGGCACGGCTGGGATCAACCAGTTCCTGTTCGGTACTGCCTGGGCGGACTTGTTTGAACACACCCGCGGACATTTCCAGCCAGTCCAGCACCTGCGCGCCGGTCGCAACCACCAGCCTCAGCTCATTCGGGAAGATGTGAAGATCAGCGACGTTGCGCATACACAGATCGCCACGCCCGATGTCGGTATAATGCCCCGGCCCGGAACGGCCACCGAATTTGCCTGGCGCCGCCGCGGACAAGAGCGGCAGTTTACCAACCTCAGTGCCTTCCAGCAGCGGCCTGACCGCTGCCGCCTGCGCTGCTGCTGCAAGTTCCAGCCCAAGATCGGGCCCAAAGAAAGTAAAGAAGGAGTGCAAAGGCACGTCACTGAAGCCAACTGGCTGACGCATCCGTTCGCGCGTTGAATCATGCGCGGGGCCAAGCGCACGGGTCAGTTCAGCGTCCTCCTCGACCAGAGACATCAGATCGCCATTCTCTGCCCTGCTGCAGATGGGTTTGAGGCGGGCGTCCCAATTTTCCAGCCGCCACCCCTCCGGGCCGTGCGACACCTGCAGATCGATCTGCCCCAGGTGTGATCCATGCGCACCCGGCATGACCACCGGCTTGGTGAAACTGTGCTCGGGATCTGGAAGGGTCTTGTGGGTGTGCCCGCCAATCACCGCATCGATTCCCGCCGTGGCCGCGATGGGAAGCAAGGCATTCTCCATGCCCGGCACCCGCTCCAACCCTCCGACACCGGTATGCGCCAATGCGATCACGATATCGCATCCTTCCCGCCGCAGCGCGCTGGCAGCGGCGGCAGCCGCCTGCACCATGTCCGCAACCACGACCTGACCTTCGAGAAGATGCGCATCCCATGTTACCGTCTGCGGCGGCAGCACCGACAGGATCCCGATCCGCAGCGGCGGTGCACCAGCGCAGGCAGGCACCTCCCGCTCCAGAATGGTGGAGCGGGCGAAAGGTAGCTTCCGTCCCTCCTCCACGGCTGTCATATTCGAGCAAATCACCGGACAAGGTGCCTGCTCCAGCACCTGCTCAAGCGTCTCCAGACCGAAGTTGAAGTCGTGATTTCCAAGCCCGATGGCATCGTATTGCAACACGTTGAAGGCCTGCATCAGCGGATGCGGCACGATCGGGTCGTCAGAGGAAATTTCACCAATCGGCGCCCCTTGCAGCCCATCACCATTGTCCAAGAGCAGCACCGTGCCCCCAGCCTCCCGGACCTCTTGCCGCGCCTCTGCGATCAGGGACGCGACGCGGGACAGGCCGATGCTGGGGTCCGGCCGGTCGGCATAATAGTCGTAGCTGAGCAGATTGCTGTGCAGATCGGTGGTTGC
This sequence comes from Pseudophaeobacter sp. C1-32P7, assembly GCF_041008775.1. Taxonomy (NCBI): domain Bacteria; kingdom Pseudomonadati; phylum Pseudomonadota; class Alphaproteobacteria; order Rhodobacterales; family Roseobacteraceae; genus Pseudophaeobacter; species Pseudophaeobacter sp. C1-32P7. Next base: position 91,785 of record NZ_JAXGFR010000009.1, read on the forward strand.
CAACAAGCGCAGCACCCCCTTCCCCAATGGCAAGGATTGATCCGGTCCTGTCATATTGCTCTACCCGCAGCCTGCACGGCGTCTTCCGATCTTCGTTTTTTTCTCACGTTCTGACACGAACGCGTTAACCCTTTGAAACAGCGTTTCCTTGATTTGCAAAGTCACCATTTTTGAGGATGTTAACGATTGTGGCGCTGATGCCGAAAATTTGACCGGTCTAACGCCAATATCCAGCGGCAGACCGGTGACCCGGCGTTAAACATCCGCTCACAACCATAAAAATGCATCGACCGCGCTACCCGAACAGGCTGGTCATTGCGCGGTTTTGCCGCCATCAATGCAGGAAATCGGGCCTTAACGCCGGATCCCCTGCCAAAAGAAGGACAACGATATGAAACGGGCCGAAGAGGTGACATTTGGCGGCAAGGGTGGCCTGGACCGCAGCGCGCATCTGCGTGCGGATGCCGAAGCGCTAGACGCTGCCTGGGGGGCAAAGGACGCACAGGTGCTGATGATGTGGCGCGGCAAACCCCTGTGCCAGCGGTCAGATCCAGAGCGCGGACCGGACGCGCTTGCCTGGATCTCCACCACGCATCCGATGGCCGCAGGGTGCCGCGACGCCGCTCTGTTTCTCGGCCTCCTGCCGGATCAAAGCCCGGCCTTCGCCTGCGACATCAGCAGTTGGCAGCCCGATGCGCTGGACGAGATGGCGCTGGCCAGTTTTGCCGATGTAACGGAGCAACAGCACCCGGACCTGCCCTCCGGTTATGCTTTCGCCGAGCTGCGCAGGGTGATGACCCGGCTGACCCCGCTGGAGGCCGAGCTGGCCGCCACCGCCAAGGCGCTGTTTTCCTGGCATGGCTCGCATGGGTTCTGTGCCCGCTGTGGCCACCCCAGTGATATGGTTCAGGCTGGCTGGCAAAGAAATTGCCCCAGCTGCAAGGCGAGCCATTTCCCCCGCACCGACCCGGTTGTGATCATGCTGATTACCCATGGGGACGAGGTCCTGATGGGCCGCTCACCCGGCTGGCCAGAAGGTATGTACTCCCTGCTGGCCGGTTTCGTTGAACCCGGCGAAACGCTGGAGGCCGCCGTGCGGCGTGAAGTTCTGGAAGAATCCGGCGTGAAGGTCGGAGAGGTGGAGTACCTGTCCAGCCAGCCCTGGCCCTTTCCCATGTCGCTGATGTTCGGCTGCCACGGGATCGCGCTGGATCGCGAGCTGACCATCGACCCAGATGAAATCGAGGACGCGATCTGGGTCAGCAAGCAGGACATGATGACCGCCTTTGCCGGAGAGCACCCGATCCTGAAGCCTGCCCGAAAAGGAGCAATTGCACATTTTCTGTTGCAGAACTGGCTTGCGGATACGCTGGATTAAAGGGAATATCGCGGCCACGCTGAGAATTGATCAATCAAAACAGGCAAGCAGGCGTCAGAGTCATGGATTTCACGAGTAAAGAAGATATCGATTCACCGATCGCCGACGTGTTTGAAGCCCTGTCGGACTTTGAAAGCTTTGAACGCTCGGCCATCCGGCGCGGCATCGACGTGCAACGGATCGGCGATATCAGCACGCCTGAAAACGGCCTCGCTTGGGATACCAAATTCAACTTTCGCGGCAAGGCGCGCGAGCTGCGCATTGCTCTCAAATCCTATGATCCCGTCACCCGCATTCTGCTGTCCGGCGACAGCAGCGGGCTGAGCGGCGAAACCGAGATCGAACTGATGGCGCTGTCGCCGCGGCGCACCCGTGTAACAATTGCGCTCAACCTGACGGCCAAGACCCTGTCGGGGCGGTTGCTGCTGCAATCCTTCAAACTGGCGCGCGGCTCGCTCAATAAGAAATTCAAAGCGCGCGCGGCAGATTTCGCCCGGCTGACCGAAGAACGGTTGAACCGCACGGCCTGAGGGCACCGCATCCGCCTGCACAAATCAGCTAGCTTACCTGGCTTGCTGGCGTTGGCGCGGATTTCTCCGACTTTCACACAAGCGAATTGACGACTCGCCCTTCGACCCGCTACCCATTTCACAGATGGTTTCCGCGATCCGCCTTTGCGAGTCCGGGATGAAAAGGGAACGTGGTGCGATCCGGCCTCTCTCGGCCAGAACAATTCCACGACTGCCCCCGCAACTGTAGGCGGAGAGCGACCCCGGAAGATCCACTGGGCGCAAGGCGACAGCCTGCGGCCGGGAAGGACCGGAGAAGCCCAGACCCGCAAGTCAGGAGACCTGCCATCGCACAACTCGAAACCGGGCGGGGTGTCCGGAGCGGGTGAGATGGCTCCTGCAGCGCGGCCCGTTCTGGCCGACAAGCATCCGGCCACATGTCTCTCCCCCTCTTTATGCCCCTGCCTTAGCGCGGAGGGCGCGATGATCTGGACGACAAAAACGCATGAACTTGCGGCAACAACCTGTCAACACACCGGGGCAAGCTGCCCGGCACTGGAACGGATGCTGGTGGCCCTGTGCGGGGCGCTCGATACCGCGCGGGATATGACCGAAGAGGATTTTGAAATCACCGGCGACAGCCTGCTCGATGGCTGCACCCGCCATTGCCCGGCGCGCTTTTTTGCCTCGCACGACAGGATCCGGGTGTTCTGCGAAGTGGACACCGCAGCAGAGCGCAGCGGTCTGGACCGTTTTGCCGACGCGCTGCTGTCCAGCGATGCAAAAGCGCAGCCCGCAGATCACCTGCCACATCGCCCCTGCTCCTTTGGAGAAGCCATCCCGCTCAGCGCGGCGTAGCGGCAGACCCAGCAAACAACAGGAGGGGCGTCGGTTTTATTCGGTGAATGCCGCGCCCTGTGAAGAAGGAAGCGGGATGACAGCCGGGCCCGCTCCGGCGGGCCGCCTTGGTCTCAGCGGCTGCGGGCCCAGGCCATCTGTGCCTCGGTCTCGACCGCGCAGGGGCGAGACATGCGCAGCCGGTTCAGCGCCGCCTCTGGCGCAACACCGCATTCGATCAACAGGCGCAGCACCACCATGCCGGAGCGCCCGCAGCCGCCCCGGCAATGCACCAGAACGCGGCCGCCACCGTTCAGCGCCTGGCGCGCCGAGGCGCTGACCCCGGGCCAGGCTTCGTTCACCTCCGGGCCGGGCACACCAAAATCCGCCACCGGCAGATGCACCCAGCGGCTTCCCATGCTCTGTAGATCAACCCCCAGCGTCGCGGCCCCGACAGAGACATGCTCGGCTTCGGTGGTCATGGAAATGACCAGACCGGGCTGCCAGTCGTGGATCAGCTCAAGATCCCCCTTGTAGTCGCCCCCGGCACCGGGCAGCGGGCAGATAGCAAGAATGCCATTGGCGGCGGACACCGCGTAGATCGTAAAGGGCTGCCCGGCCTGCAGGCCTGCCCCATCTGAACTCATCCCAGTCATCACACACTCTCCACCACATACAGGGAAAAACTCTGCCACCTGCCCTGCCGGACGGTCAACAGCGGTGGACGAAGCCCGCGGGCTTCCCTACCCTATGAGGCGGTCCCAATCCCATTCCGAATCCGGCACGAGACAGCATGAGCGACACCCCAACATCCGATCCTGAAACCCAAACCGCTGAGGTTCAGCACGCGGAGCAGCCGTCTGGCCAGTATCAGGTCCTCGCCCGCAAGTACCGGCCCGAAACCTTTGCGGATCTGGTTGGCCAGGACGCCATGGTGCGTACGCTGAAAAACGCCTTTGCCGCGAACCGGATCGCCCAGGCTTTCATCATGACCGGTATTCGCGGCACGGGTAAGACCACCACCGCCCGGATCATAGCCAAGGGGATGAACTGTATCGGCACCGATGGCACCGGCGGCCCCACCACCGAACCCTGCGGTCAGTGCGAGCATTGCCTCGCGATCATGGAAGGCCGCCACGTGGACGTGATGGAGATGGACGCCGCCAGCCGCACCGGCGTCGGCGACATCCGCGAAATCATCGATTCGGTGCAATACCGCGCGGCCTCAGCCCGCTATAAGATCTACATCATCGACGAGGTTCACATGCTGTCGACCAGCGCGTTCAACGCGCTGCTGAAAACGCTGGAGGAACCCCCCGCCCATGTGAAGTTCATCTTTGCCACCACCGAGATCCGCAAGGTTCCGGTGACGGTCCTGTCGCGCTGCCAGCGGTTCGATCTGCGCCGGATTGAGCCCGAGGTCATGATCGCCCTCCTGCGCAAGATCGCAACTGCCGAAAACGCCCAGATTGCCGAGGATGCGCTCGCTCTCATCACCCGCGCCGCCGAAGGTTCGGCCCGCGATGCAACCTCGCTGCTGGATCAGGCGATTTCCCACGGCGCGGGCGAGACCACCGCCGATCAGGTCCGCGCCATGCTGGGCCTTGCCGACCGGGGCCGGGTGCTGGATCTGATGGATATGATCCTGCGCGGCGATGCGGCTGCGGCGCTCAGCGAGCTCTCCTCGCAATATGCCGAAGGCGCCGATCCGCTGGCTGTTCTGCGCGATCTGGCCGAAATCACCCATTGGGTGTCGGTGGTAAAGATTACGCCAGACGCGGCAGAGGATCCGACCATCAGCCCGGATGAGCGCGCCCGCGGTCAACAGATGGCCGAAGCGCTGCCGATGCGGGTGTTGACCCGCATGTGGCAGATGCTGCTCAAGGCGCTGGAAGAGGTCGCCGCCGCCCCCAACGCCATGATGGCTGCCGAGATGGCGGTGATCCGCCTGACGCACGTGGCCGATCTGCCCAGTCCCGAGGAGTTGATCCGCAAGCTGCAGGATATGCCGCCCCCGCCGCCCGGCGGTGGTGGCGGAATGCCCATGCAAAGCATGGGCGCGCCTGCCGCGGGCGGGACATCGACTATCACCTCTGCTCCGCCGCAAGGCGCACCGGGCGGTGGACCGTCCGGCGGCATGACCATGTCGCACAGCCAAAGGCAGGGACAAGCCACTGCGCTGGCACCGGCCGCAGAAAAGGCCCTCGCCCGCTACCCGACCTTCGAGCATGTGGTGGAACTGATCCGCACCAACCGTGATGTGAAACTGCTGGTCGAGGTGGAAACAGGCGTGCGCCTCGTCGCTTACCAGCCGGGCCGGATCGAATTCACACCGCATGCGAATGCGCCCCGAGACCTTGCTGCGCGCCTTGGCACCGCCTTGCAAAACTGGACCGGCAGCCGCTGGGTCGTCACCATCGCACCCGACGGCGAGGCCCCGACGATCGCCGAAATCCGCGATGCCGCCGAAAACGCGCTGCGCACCAAGGCCAGCGAACACCCACTGGTACAGGCGGTGATCGACAGTTTCCCCAAGGCCCGGATCACCCGCATCCGTACCGCCGAGGAAATGGCCGCCGAGGTCGAGGCCGAAGCCCTGCCCGAGGTAGAAGACGAATGGGATCCGTTCGAAGACGGGTAGCGACTGGCCTGACGGTCCTCTTGTTCACCCTGCCAACAACCGCCTTCGCCAAAACCTGCCTTGCCACCGGCGATCTTTCCGACAGCGCGTGGGATGTGCTTTGGCGGATGTCGGCCACGCCTGCTGTATTGGCCCTCTTCGCTCTTGCCGGATTCGCGCTGTACAGCAGAAAGCGCGCCTCCTTTGCAATCGCAGGCGTTCTTTGGGGCATGCTGGCGTTCGCGATTGCCGTGGATAATCATGAGCTTTTCTTTGATGATAAGAGTGCCTTGGGCATAATCGAAGACTGCACTGCCTCCCCCCACTTGTTCATCGCGCTTGCAATTGCGATATGTTCGGGGATGACTTACGGCGCCCTGCGCCCCCGCACTTAGGAGAAACACCATGCTCAAAGGCCTCGGCGGTCTTGGCGATATGGCCAAGATGATGAAATCGGCACAGGAACTGCAAACCAAGATGGCGCAGATGCAGGAAGACCTGCACAACGTCATGGTCACCGGCGAAGCAGGCGCGGGCCTGGTCAAGGCCACCGCCTCGGCCAAGGGCGACCTCAAGGCGCTGGATATCGACCCGTCCATCTTCAATGGCGATGACAAGGAAATGGTCGAGGACCTGATCCTGGCCGCCATCAAGGACGCACAGTCCAAGGCAGCCGAAAAAGCGCAGGAAGAGATGACCAACCTCACGGAAAGCATGGGCCTTCCCAAGGATATCAAGCTGCCTTTCTGATCCGGAGGCGCAACTGAAAAGTTCCGAAAAGGCGGCCTTGGCCGCCTTTTTCATGTCTCACGGGCATACGCCCTTTGCCCAATCTGGCGCGCAGGCGCTGCCCAGACAAACCCTGAACATCCGTCGCCTCTCCCCTTGCCATTGCCCGCCGTGATGCGTCTATATGGGCTGACACTCCAAAGGCCGCCTCCATGCAAGACCGCTCTACCAGCGACATCGAAACCCTCATCGATCTGATGGCAAAACTGCCCGGCATGGGGCCGCGTTCGGCCCGGCGGGCGGTGTTGCACCTGATCCGCAAACGCGCGCTTTTGCTGACACCGCTGTCGGACATGATGACCCGCGTCGCCACCACCGCCCGCGAATGCCTCAACTGCGGCAACGTGGGGACCGAGGACATCTGCGAGATCTGCGACAGTGAGGCCCGCGCCAATGGCGAGATCTGCGTCGTCGAAAGCGTCTCGGATCTCTGGGCGATGGAGCGCGCAGGCGTTTTCAAGGGACGCTATCACGTGCTTGGCGGCACCCTCTCGGCGCTGGATGCCATCGGTCCCGAAGACCTGCGCATTCCCCGATTGGTCGACCGGGTCGGCAGCGAGGCAGTGAGCGAGGTGATCTTGGCGCTGAATGCCACCATCGACGGGCAGACCACGGCCCATTACATCGCCGACCAGCTGAGCGGCCAGGTGAAACTTACCTCGCTCGCGCAGGGTGTACCCATCGGCGGCGAGCTGGATTACCTCGACGACGGTACCATCAGCGCCGCGCTGAAGGCCCGTAAGGAACTCTGACGGCAAAAGGGGAAGGACAGCCATGCCAACCGCCCTGCACCGCCTGGTTCTGAGAGCCGCCACATTTTATTTTGCGGCCGTGTTCTTCTGCGGATTTGTTCTGGGCAGCCTGCGGATCTTTGTGCTGCTGCCCCTGATGGATGAACTCTGGGCGGTCTGCCTTGAACTGCCCGTCATGCTGACGCTCAGCTGGCTCATCGCCGGGTATCTGCCCCGGAACCGCAAGGATCTGCATCCTGTCGCCGCGCGCCTGTGGATGGGAATCTGGGCCTTCGGGCTACTGATGGTTGCGGAATATGTACTCGCCACCAGCCTGATGGGCGCGGCCCCCAGAAGCTACTTCGGCCATTGGGCCACCGCTGCCGGGGCGATCGGGTTGGCAGGGCAAATCGCATTTGCCCTGATCCCGTTTGTGCAACGGATAACCCGTCGCGAAACGCCTTAGCTGAAGAAGGCCTGGAACGCGGCAATCGCGCCGTTGAGGCCCTCATCGGTGACATCCTTGTGCAGCACCAGCCGGATCGGGCCGCTGTCCCCTGCCCCGATCACCACGCCCGCCTTGGCCAGATGCGCCTGCAGGGCTGCGTTCTGCACCTCTGCTGAGGTGAAGAATACCATGTTCGTGGCTTGCGTGACCTCTCCGGCACCCAGAGCGCGCAAGGCATCTGCCAGCGTAGCGGCCCGGGCATGATCCTCGGCCAGACGGTCGACGTTCTGCTCCAATGCCATCAGGCCTGCTGCGGCCAACACCCCGGACTGGCGCATGCCGCCGCCCAGCATCTTGCGCCAACGCCGGGCGCGGGCAATCAGATCGGACGGACCGACCAGAACCGATCCCGCAGGCGTGCCCAAACCCTTGGACAGGCAGATCGACACGGTATCGAACAGAACCGCCAGATGCGGTGCAGAGCAGCCCAGCTCGGTGATGGCGTTGAAAAAACGCGCCCCGTCCAGATGCAGCGACAGGCCCGCAGCCCGGCCCGCATCGGTCATCGCGCGCATGTCCTCCAGCGAAATGGCCTGTCCGTTGTGGGTGTTCTCCAAGGACAGCAGGCGGCTGATCGGCATATGGGAATCATCCGGTTTGACCGCTGCCGCGATCGCTGCGGGATCAAGTCCACCGCCGGGCTGCACCTCCAGCGGGTAGAGCGCGCTGCCGCCCAGCACCGAAGCGCCGGCCGCCTCGTATTTGAATACGTGGTAGTCGCGGCCGGTGATGATTTCCTCTCCGCGGCCGCAATGGGACAGGAGCGCGGTCAGGTTGCTCTGGGTGCCGGTGGGCAGGAACAGGCCCGCTTCCTTGCCCAGACGCTCGGCCAGGGTGGCCTCCAACTGGTTTACCTGCGGATCCTCGCCATAGACATCATCTCCCACCTCGGCCGCCGCCATCGCCTGACGCATCGCGGCGTCGGGGCGGGTGACCGTGTCGCTGCGCAGATCGCACAGCACCCCTGCACCGGTTTCGGTCTGCGTCATTCCTGCATATTGGCTCATGATGATCTCTCCAGTCGATTTTGCGCAACGCTAGCCGCAAGAGGTCGGCACGAAAACCCCCAAGTCGCGGGTAGATAACAACCTTCTGTGTCCCGCCTCAGCCCTGATCAGGAAAAGTGACCCCACGGTCAAATTGACAGCTGCCCCCGGCGAACGCTTGACTGAGAACAACATCAGCGATCAGGGAGGGGTACTGGTGACACTCATAAAGGCCGAAAGCGCCGCAATCGTCGCCGAAGTCCATGTCGCACCGGGTCTGGAAGTGGCCGCAGGCACGGTGTTGCTGGCCACCGAACTGATGAAAATGCGCCATGAAATCCGCGCCGAGCAGAGCGGGATTGTCACTGCCGTTCATGTGACCGCCGGACAAGAGCTGCAGGGCGGTGAAACGCTGATCACGTTGGAACCCGGCAGCGTGTCCGTTGAGGAGGTTGCAACCGACGATACCGCCCGTCCTGATCTGGAGGAATATGCGGCCCGCATGGCGCTGCTGGACGATGCCGCCCGTCCCGAGGCCGTCGCCAAACGTCACGCGCTGGGAGGCCGCACCGCAAGGGAGAACATCAACGATCTGTTCGATGCGGGCAGTTTCACCGAATATGGCGCCCTTGCTGTGGCGGCCCAACGCGGCAAGCGGGCGCTGCCCGATCTGCAGGCGCGCACGCAGGGCGACGGTATCATCTGCGGAATCGGCACGGTTTCTGGGCGTACGGTGGCTGCCATGGCGGTGGATTACATGGTTCTGGCAGGCACACAGGGTTTCAACCACCACCGCAAGATGGACCGCCTGATCGAGGTCGCCAGCCGCGACCGGCTGCCCATCGTCCTCTTTGCCGAAGGCGGCGGCGGGAGACCCAACGACGGCGACACCGCCCTGATCATGGCGGCCTGGCTGAATGTCACCTCCTTCCGCCATTTCGCCGCCTACAAGGGGCCAAAGATCGGCATCGTGTCGGGCTATTGTTTCGCCGGAAACGCGGCGCTTTACGGGGTCTGCGACCTCCGGATCGCCACCCGCAATAGCTGGATCGGAATGGGTGGCCCGGCGATGATAGAAGGCGGCGGGCTGGGTGTTGTCGCGCCGAAGGAGATCGGCCCCAGCGACGTGCAGGTAGACACTGGGCTGATCGATATTCTGACCGAAGACGAAGCCGAGGCCGTAGAGGCCGCGAAACGGCTGCTAAGCCTTGAGACCGCACAGACACCACCCGCCGATGACCCGGAGGAAACCCCGGACCTGCGCAATGTCGTGCCCGTGGACCGCACCCGCGCCTATGACATGCGCTCAGCCATCGACGGGCTGGCCGACAGTGACACGTTTCAGGAGCTGCGCCGCGGGTTTGGCGCGGGCATGATCACCGGCTTTGCCCGGATCAGAGGTCGCGCGGTGGGGCTGCTGGCGAACAACCCGCTGCACCTTGGCGGCGCCATCGATGCCGAGGCCGGTGACAAGGGCGCGCGTTTTCTGCAGCTGTGTGATGCCTGGGGCCTGCCCGTCGTCACCCTATGCGACACGCCCGGCTTCATGGTCGGCCCCGAGGTAGAGAAAACCGGACAGGTGGCGCATATCTCGCGGCTGTTTCTGGCCGGAGCCCATTTCAGCCAGCTGCTGGTGACGCTGATCCTGCGCAAGGCCTATGGTCTGGGCGCGATGGCGATGGCAGGCGGCGGGCTGGATCGACCGCATTTCTGCTGTGCCTGGCCCACCGGAGAGGTCGGCGCCATGGGGCTGGAAGGCGCGGTCAGGCTAGGCCACCGCGATCATCTGGCCGCCATCGAAGACCCGGCAGAGCGGGAAGCGGAATATCAGCGCCTCGTCGCTGCCCTTTATGAGCGCGGAAAAGCGCTGAATGCCGCCAGCCTGCTGGAATTCGACGCTGTCATCGACCCGGCAGAGACCCGCGCCGCGCTGCACCGTGCACTGGAAAGCGCAGGCCCCGCGACCCCCGGCCCCCGCTACGCCGACGCCTGGTAGAGCCGCCACAAAGAAAAACCACGCCCGGATCCGGGCGTGGCTTTCCTATTCTTTGGACCGTGTCGGCCCTGATGTCTGAACGCTTCAGAAGCGGGGATCGGTCCCGTCTTCGTCCTCGTCGTCCTCATCACCGCCCGAGGGCAGGTTGAAGAAGCTGTCCGCATCGGGCAGCGGCTCTTCGGACGGGGTGCTTTCGGCAGAGCCACCACCCAGAGTGAAGGTTTCCAGCCCTTCGATGGCCGAGGGGATCTTCGGCTCGGCATCCATCTCCAGCGATTGCTCGGTCGACACCAGCTTGCGGCGTTCGTCGTCGCTCATCACGCCGCCTTCGGCAGCCCGTTTTGCGGCGGCTTTTTGCACGGCAGAGTCCAGTTCGGACTGTTTGCAAAGGCCCAGCGCAACCGGGTCGATCGGCTGCATGTTGGCAATGTTCCAGTGGGTCCGCTCGCGGATCGACTGGATCGTCGGCTTGGTGGTGCCCACCAGTTTGGCGATCTGACCATCGGAGAGTTCCGGGTGGAACTTCACCAGCCACAGGATCGAGTTCGGACGGTCCTGACGCTTGGACAGCGGCGTGTAGCGCGGTCCGCGGCGTTTTTCCTCGCCAGCAGCGGCCGGGTTGAACTTGAGCTTCAGCTTGTGCAGCGGATTGGCCTCGGCCTTGTCGATCTCATCCTGCGTCAGCTGGTTGTTTGCAACCGGATCAAAGCCTTTGACGCCGGCGGCGACGTCACCGTCGGCAATGCCCTGGATCTCCAGCTCGTGCATGCCAACGAAATCGGCGATCTGCTTGAAGCTGATCGTGGTATTGTCCACCAGCCACACGGCGGTCGCTTTGGTCATCAACGGTTTTGCCATGCGCTTATCTCCTTAAAACACGTTTGCCCCACGAACATCTACGTACATCTTTCCCGTCGCCTGAATTAGGCTGCCCCGAGGTCTGGGGCGGGTTTCCGTTGTCGGGGAACTTCAGTCCTATATAGTCGCCTTGTTTTCATAAGGAAAGAGGCGATGCGCAGGTTCTTGCTGGCAATTGCAACCGTGATTTCCGGGCTGGCGTCGCTGCCCGGTTACGCCGACAGCGACCGGTCGCGGGAGGTCGCGGGCGAATTCGATTACTACGTCCTCAGCCTCAGCTGGTCACCGAACTGGTGTGCCATCGAAGGCGATGCCAGGGGATCGGATCAATGCGATAGCCGCCATGATCACGGCTGGACCCTGCATGGGCTGTGGCCGCAGTATCACCGGGGCTGGCCGGATTTCTGCAACACCGCCGAGGCCCCGCCAAGCCACCGCCAGACCGCCGAGATGGCCGATATCATGGGGTCTCCGGGCCTGGCTTGGCATCAATGGAAGAAACACGGCAGCTGCTCCGGCCTGTCCCCTGCGCAGTATTTTTCCCTCTCGCGCGAGGCTTATGGACAGATCACCCGTCCGGCCATCTTCCGCAAGCTGGACAAACTGGTGAAACTGCCCGCATCGCTGGTCGAGGAAGCCTTTCTGAAGGAAAATCCACAGCTGAGCCGGGACAGCCTGACCATCACCTGCCGCGATGGTCACATCCAAGAGGCCCGCATCTGCCTGTCGCGCACCCTTGATCCGGTGCCCTGCGGCCCGGACGTGATCCGCGACTGCACTCTGAAGGATGCACTATTCGCCCCGGTGCGCTGAACCTTATGGAGGCCTGGCTCCCTCCTCCATCTCCTCAAACTCCCCCTGCCCCACTGCCCGACAGGCGGCTTGACCGCGAAAAGAGGAGGCAGGCGCCACTGGGCAGCTTTCCCTCACGCGACATTGATTGGCTTGTGCAGCGCATTTTGGCCGATTTTGTGCTAGTATTGTTCCACGTGCCGCGCACGGCCCTGCCTAAACGGCACTTCCATTTAAATCCGCGAGGAGGAAGAGGAGGAACAAGCGCATGGCAAAGACAATCGGTAATCCGCTCAGTTGGCTCTTGCAGGGGGCAGAAACCACCGGACAGCATTTCGGCAAGACGGTGGGAGAAATGGGCAGCAGCGACGTCACGGAGCTGCCTCAGGCGCGCAGGCTTTCGATGGACGACCTCATCCATTCACTGGCCGCAGGCCTTGAAGATTTTGCCGCCTGCCGCAGCGATGCGATGTTCCTGGTGCTGTTCTACCCGGTGATTGGCATCGCATTGATCGTGATGAGCCTGTCGATGAATCTGCTGCCGCTGATCGTGCCAATGATCATGGGGTTTGCAATCCTCGGGCCCATTGCCGCGGTTGGGCTGTATGAAATGTCCTCGCGCCGCGAAGCCGGGTTTAAGCCGCGCTGGATGGATGCCTTTGGTGTTATCCGCTCGCCTGCCTTCGGCGCCATTCTGGTGCTGGGCTTTTATCTGGCAGCACTGTTCATCATCTGGCTGGTCGCGGCGGACATGATCTATATCCGCACCCTGGGACCAGAGCCGCCGGCCTCGATCCTCGGCTTCGCCACCGCCGTAGTCACCACCCGCGAGGGCTGGATCATGGCGATTGCAGGCGGCGCGTTAGGGGCCGTCTTTGCCTTTGCCGCGCTGGCGATGAGCCTGGTCTCTTTCCCGCTGCTGCTGGACCGCCACGTGGGCCTGCCGGTGGCGGTGGCCACCTCAATCAAGGTGCTGCGCAAGAATCCGGTGATCTGCATTACCTGGGGCGTGATCGTCGGCTGCGCGCTGTTGATCGCGGCGATCCCATTTCTGGCCGGGCTGATCATCGTGGTGCCGGTGCTGGGGCACGCCACCTGGCACCTGTACCGGCGCGCGGTGAAATAGAGCGAAGCACACAGAAAAGGGCCGACGCAACTGTCGGCCCTTCTTGCGTGCAGGCAAGCGGCCTTAGCCCACCTTCAGAACGATCTTGCCAATATGGCCGGAACTTTCCATCCGCGCGTGTGCGGCTGCTGCCTCCTCCAGCGCAAATTCGCTGTCCATCACCGGCGCCATCTTGCCTGCCTCGACCAGCGGCCAGACCGCCTCGGCCAGATCCTGCGCAATGCGGGCCTTGGCCAGATCGCTTTGCGGGCGCAGGGTCGATCCCGTCACCGTCAGGCGGCGCGCCATGATCTGGGCAAAGTTCAGCTCGGCCTTGGGGCCTGAAAGAAAGGCGATATGTACCAGACGGCCATCATCGGCCAGCGCCCGGATATTGCGGGGAATATAGTCGCCGCCCACCATGTCGAGGATGAGATCGGCGCCGCCCTCAGCGCGAAGGACTTTCACAAAATCCTCGTCGCGGTAGTTGATCGCACGCTCGGCCCCCAGATCGAGACAGGCCTGACATTTGGCATCGGACCCGGCAGTGGTGAACACCCGCGCGCCCAAGGCCGAGGCCAGCTGAATCGCTGTCGTTCCGATCCCGGATGAGCCGCCGTGCACCAGAAAACGTTCGCCCGCCTTTAGCCCTCCCCGGGTAAAGACGTTTGACCAGACCGTGAAACAGGTTTCCGGCAGGCAGGCCGCGCGTTTCAGCGACATGCCCTTGGGAATGGGCAGACAATGGGCGGCCGGTGTGACCACGTATTCGGCATAGCCGCCGCCGGGCAGCAAGCCACAGACCTTGTCCCCCACGGCGTATTCGGTGACGCCCGCATAGGCGACCACCTCGCCCGACGCTTCCAGCCCCGGCAGATCGCTGGCACCGGCAGGCGGATCATAGGCCCCCGCACGCTGCAACGCGTCCGGCCGGTTGACGCCCGCATAGGCGACCTTCAGCAGCAGCTGGCCATGGCCCGGCTGCGGAACGGGCCGGTCTGTCAGCGTCAGAACCTCGGGGCCTCCGGGTTGCGAGATTTCAATCGCGCGCATCGTTTCCGGCAATGTCTCCGTCATGCAAAGATCCTTTCCCTTGCGTGGTGCGTTTTAACGCTTTGAATATCACCTTGGGTGCGGGGCACAAACCCCGGCAGGTGGTTTGCATTGCGCCCGGATGTTCTGAAACGGCGAATGGACGTGGCGTTTGATCAGCGGCCAGTCCTACGGCCTGGCAGATCCGTGGGTGTCGACGGGCGCCGGATCTGATCCGCCAGCCAGGACGGGCCGGCCAGAAGGGGCTTCAGCAAAGGGTTCTTCTGCACATCGGCCTTCAGCTTTTCGAACTGCATCACGTTGTCGATGCGCCGATCCAGAAAGTCCCATGTGGCCTGATGGCCCGGGCTGTCGTCCCCCAGCCAGAACAAAACTGTCGAGGAGTAAACCCCGGACAACGTGGCCCGTTTGCTGTACCAGTTGATGTCTTCGGAGGTATCGCCCAGCGCGGTCCAGATCGCATCCACCGTGCCCCAGATCGCCTTGGCCCCGTCCGCGGCATAGACCGGCAGCGAGAACAGCGTCACGCCCCGGCGCACCGCTTCCTTGTCGTCGGAGGCTTCAAGGCGGAACCGGACGGCGGTGGCGATCTTGTCCCGAAACCGCAGCCCCGTCAGATCCGCTGTCTTCAACCGTTCCAGCATCTGATCATCGCCGCGCCGGTGATATGCCAGCGCCAGATCCACCGCCCCGCGCGGACACAGGGCGCGTGCCAGAACCGGGTCCATGCCGCAATCCTCGACTGCAGCAGCAAAGGTGGCTTCGGTCCAGCCGTCAAAGGCGACATGAATGAGCGCCGCATCCAGAAGCGCGTCGATCGATCCGGTGTCGGCGGCTGGTTGCTCTGTGGCTGTTTGCTCAGTCATGATGCATCTCCTCGTCAACAAATGCGCCTTTAAGGGCCTGCGTCGCTGCGCGATCTGCCCTTTTGCTCAGTACTAGACAAGTTAGACCGGCTTTGCTATACGGCCACCTCCTGCAAATCCTTGCAACCCAACTTAGAAAGGTGGTGAAAACCACATGCAGGTTAGTGTTCGTGACAACAATGTCGATCAGGCGCTCCGTGCCCTGAAGAAAAAGCTGCAGCGCGAAGGCGTGTTCCGCGAAATGAAGCTCAAGCAACATTTCGAGAAGCCCTCCGAGAAAAAAGCGCGCGAGAAAGCTGAAGCGATTCGTCGTGCCCGTAAACTGGCACGTAAGAAAGCACAGCGCGAAGGTCTCCTCTAAGATCTTCCTCCGGTTTTTTCTGGACGCTTTTGACGACCCCCGTGGCCCGCCCCGGGGGTTTGTCGTTTCTAAGATACATATTTTACGGCGGAATATCGGTTCTGCGGCTAAATAGTTAAACTTATACGTGTATTCAGCGCCCATCTTTGCCATCAATAGTAGCAGGGCACCGAAACCTCACGTTTCCCAAGGCGGACGGCCCTGTTGCCGAAGTTGGAACGGTCGGCATTTCCCGGAGGAGGCACATCGCTCCCCCCCAAACCTGGCGATAGCCTTGCTCCCTGCACCAAGGCGCCTGCCCCTCCGGGTGACTTCCTCTTGAGCCCCTTATTGGTCTGATCTGCGCATGCCTCCCGACGCTCTCCGCACTTACCGGCTCCTGTCCCCTTTGGCCCAGGTCACCGGCATTTCAAGCGGACCGCGGAAGGCCCATCCGCCGAACCGTGCCTCCTCCGCAAGGGATAGATCCGGCAGCCGCTCAAACAGCATCGGTAGCGCCGCTTCGGCGATCAGCGCCCTTGATATCCAGGCCCCGGCGCAGAAATGTGGACCGGCGCCAAATGAAATGGCCGCGCTGATATCCTGATGGATGTCAAAGGCATCGGGGCGCGCAAACACCTGCTCGTCCCGGTTCCCAGAACCGAACATCAGAAACACACGGTCCTCAGGCTTCAGCGCCACCTCGTGCAGGACATAAGGCTGCGCCACCCGGCGCGGCGACATGCCGATGGGCGACATCCAGCGGGCATATTCCTCAAAGGCCTGCAACCAGGTGGCACGGCCTTCGCGCACCTCTTCCAGTTGCTCCGGATGGCGCAGCAAGGCCCAGACGGTCCCGGCGATCGCATCGCGTGGCTCGTTCTGCCCGCCCGAGATCGCCAGCTTGATATTGGCCCTGATCTGATCCTCCGGCAGGCCCGCAGCCTGCTGAACCCGCAACAGGGAATAGTCATCCGCGCCAGAAGCACTCTGCCACATCTCGGTAATGTGCTGGTCGATCAGCCGGGTGCTGTCATTGCAGCGCGCCTCAACCTCCGGATCACCTGCATAATTGGCACAGCCATCGATCATGCCCTGGCTCACCGCGTCCATCTCTTCGGCGCGCATGCCCGTCAGGCCGGTGACTGCCTTCAGCGCCTCTGCCGAGACTGGCATGGCGAAGTCACGCACCAGATCGCAGGCCCCCCGGGGCGCCAGGTCGTCAAGTATCCGCGCCGTCGCGGAACGGAACTGCGCCAGCCAATGCTGTTTCACCGTCTTGGGAGAGACCGCCGGAAAGATCGCCTTGCGCTCTCCCATATGGGCGGCGCCGTCCTTGCGCATCATGTTCTGCCCCATCAGTTGGGTCATCAGCCCCTCAGGCTGGTCCGAGGAAAACACCTCGATCCGCTTTTCCTCCCGGAAAATATCGTCACGGCGGGTGATCAGAACCGCATCCAGTTGTGGCACATAGGCCACCGGCGCCTCGGCTCGCATACGGGCCAGATCCGGGTAGGGATCCTGCCAAAACGCCTGCGGATCGATGTTATAAACTGGCCTTTCCATCGCAGCCCCTCCCCCCGATTGTCAGCTTCAGGGAAGACTGCGCGGCAACTGTTGTCTTGTCAACTCGCCTGACCTAAGCTGCCTGGATGAGCGATTTACCCGACGATCTGTTCCTGATCCTGCCGGATGGCAGTGAGGACAGCCCCGCCGCCCCGACACTGGACTACAGCCGCAACCCGGTGGTCACGGTGACATTCGCAGGCAACCGGCTGACCCGGAACGCTGCGCGCGCCTACCAAAAGGAATTCGGCATCGGTGTCATGGACTGGCGCATGCTGGTCATGCTGACGCGCGATCCGGGCTGTTCCGTCGGTCAGGCTGCGAACCTCACCGGTATCGACAAGGCCGCCGTCAGCCGCGCACTGCAGCGCATGGAAAAGACCGGTCTCGTCCGGGCCGAGGTACGGGGCGGAGATGAGCGGCGCAAATCCTGGTTCCTGACCGAGGCGGGGCATGCCCTGCACGCCCAGATGTTGCCGCGCGCGCTGGAGCGGCAGCGCGACCTGCTCAAAGGTTTCTCCCCCGAGGAGCTCACCGCCTTCACCGGGTATCTGCAACGGTTTCTCGACAATATGGCAGATCAGGCGGACACGCCCGAATAAAGATCACAACGGCCTTGAGGCAGGCAGCCTTAGACAAACGCACGCCGCGCCGGGCCCAACGGCGGCAGCACAGTCCGCAGGCTGTGCTGGAACCGGCGGGAGGGCCACCCCCATCCCTCTTTGCACAGAGGTCGCTTAGTAGATCTTTGGCACGTACAGCTCGTCCGGCAGAACCCTGCGTTCATAGTCGGGATTATATTCCCGGTCCGGCAAGGACACCTTCTCCTGCGGCACCTCTTCATAGGGCACTTTGGTCAGCAGGTGCTCGATACAGTTCAGACGCTCGCGCTTCTTGTCGTTGCCTTCAACGATATACCAGGGCGCTTCGGGGATATTGGTGCGCTCGAACATATCCTCCTTGGCCTTGGTGTATTGCTCCCAGCGGATACGGCTTTCCAGATCCATCGGCGACAGCTTCCACTGCTTCATCGGATCATGGATCCGCATCATGAACCGCAGCTGCTGTTCCTCATCCGTAATCGAGAACCAGTATTTCAGCAGGATGATCCCCGACCGCACCAGCATGCGTTCAAATTCCGGAACGTCCTGAAAGAATTGCTCTACCTGATCCTCACTGGCAAAGCCCATCACCCGTTCAACCCCGGCGCGGTTGTACCAGGACCGGTCAAACAGCACGATTTCCCCCGCAGCCGGCAGATGCGGCACGTAGCGCTGGAAATACCACTGGCTCTGCTCTCGGCGCGACGGTGCGGGCAGGGCCACGACGCGGGCAACACGGGGGTTCAGACGCTGGGTGATCCGCTTGATCACACCGCCCTTGCCAGCGCTGTCGCGCCCTTCGAACAGGATGCACACCTTGGCGCCGCTGTGCTGCACCCAATCCTGAAGCCGGATCAATTCCGCCTGCAGCCGCAACAAATTTCTGAAGTAGACCTTGCGATCCAGCATTTCGGGATGCTGCGAGCGGTAGATCTTGCGCAGCTCCATCGACAGCATGGGCTCGGCAAATTCAATCTCGAAATCCTCGTCCAGCGTGTCCTGAAGCTCGGCATCCAGCCAGTCAAATGAATCAGGGGTTGTATCGCTGGTCACGGCGCGGCTCCTTGTTGTTACTCGTCTGTTTCGGCCGCTCTAACGCACGGATGTGATTGTTTGATGTCACAGCAGCACCCGCTGCCCGAATGGCCTGAAATAGGCAGTTCCGGTCCGGCCTGACCGGAACTGTCACAAAGGGCGTTAATTCGCCCGGGTCAAAGGCAAACGAAAATCCCGACCGGGTGCAAGCGCAAAAGCACCGGCTTCCGGCTTTCTGCCAAATTCAGCCGCGCGCAGCTGCAAGGATCATGTCAGATGCCTTTTCCGCGATCATGATTGTCGGCGCATTGGTGTTGCCGCTGGTGATCGTGGGCATCACGCTGGCATCCACCACCCGCAGCCCCGATACCCCGCGCAAGCGCAATTCGGGGTCCAGCGGCGCGCGCTCGTCGCTGCCCATATGCACGGTGCAGGTGGGGTGGAAGATCGTCGTGCCGATATCCCCGGCCGCCTGCATCAGATCGGCCTCGCTATCAGATGCGATCCCCGGCTTGATCTCCTCGGGGCTGTAGGCCTGCATCTTGGCCTGCCCCATGATCGCCCGCGCCTGCCGGATCGCCGCCACGGCCACCTGACGGTCGCCTTCTGTAGACAGGTAGTTCGGCTGGATACTCGGCGCGGCCATCGGATCGGCCGAGGCGATCTCGACCCGGCCCCGGCTTTCGGGGCGCAGGTTGCAGACGCTGGCAGTCAGCCCCGGGAAATTATGCAGAGGCTTGCCGAACGCCTCCAGCGTCAGCGGCTGCACGTGATACTCCAGATCGGGCGTTTCCAGATCCGGGCGTGAGCGGGAGAATGCGCCCAGCTGGCTTGGCGCCATCGACATCGGACCAGAGCGTTTCAGCGCGTATTCCAGACCGATTTTGGCCTTGCCGATCACGGAATTCGCCAGCGTGTTGAGCGTATGCGCCCCCTCCAGCCGCCAGGCGCAGCGCAGCTGCAAATGATCCTGCAGATTTGCGCCGACCTGCGGCATGTCCCGCAGAACCTCGATCCCGTGCTGCTGCAGCAAGGCGCCCGGCCCCAGCCCGGACAACTGCAGGATCTGTGGGCTGTTGATCGCCCCTGCCGACAAGATCACCTCGGCGGCGGCATGGGCCACATGCACCTCGCCGCCCTTTTGATACTCGACGCCCGTCGCGCGGCCCTTCTCGATCAAGATCCGGCGGGTATGGGCCTGGGTTTCCACCTTCAGCCCCTGCCCTGTCGCGGTGCGCAGGAATGCCTTGGCGGTATTCATCCGCCAGCCCGCACGCTGATTGACCCGGAAATAGCCGACGCCTTCGTTGTTGCCGGTGTTGAAATCCGTGACCTTGGGCAGGCCCCAGGCCGCAGCGGCCTCCATCCAGTCATCCAGCACATCCCAATGCAGGCGCTGGTTCTCGACCCGCCATTCGCCGCCCGCGCCATGCATCTCGGATGGGCCTTCGACGTAATCTTCGGATTTCTTGAAATAGGGTAGCACATCGTCCCAGCACCAGCCCGCGAGGCCGCGCTGGCGCCAACCATCATAATCCGCTGCCTGCCCACGCAGATACAACATGCCGTTGATGGACGAGCAGCCTCCCAGCACCTTGCCGCGCGGATAGATCAGCGCCCGACCATTCAGCCCCGGGTCGGCCTCTGTGCGATACATCCAGTCGGTGCGCGGGTTGTTGATGCAGTAGAGATATCCCATCGGGATATGCACCCAGTGATAATTGTCACGGCCGCCCGCCTCCAGCAGCAGCACCTGCTTGCCCGCCTCGCTCAGCCGCTTGGCCAGAACACAGCCGGCACTCCCGGCGCCCACGATGATGTAGTCGAACTGCATGATCTGCTCCCCCGTCTTTCCCTCGTCCTCCTGTTGAACCAGAAGCAGGAGCGAAATGTAAGACAAATAAGCCCTCTACGCGCCGATCTGCATTCACAGCACCCAACTGTCCGGCCAAACCAGCCAAGCAAGAGGCCCTCCCGCGCCCGCGGGGGCCTCGACTGCGTCCGCACCCCTTGGCTGCCACGCCCAACGGGAGGAGGTCTTTTTCAAAAAGCCGCCGACGGGCGGGAGCGCGACGAAGAGAAAGCTCAGACGGGCAGCGCCGTTGTCTTGAACACCGTGCGCAGCGCGAAACTCGATTGCATCTGCGCCACCCCCGGAAGCCGGGTCAGATGCTGGCGATGGATGCGGGCAAAATCATCGGTATTTTCGGCCACGACCTTCAGGATATAATCCGCCGATCCTGCCATCAGGTGGCACTCCAGCACATCCGGGATCCGCGCCACCGCACGTTCAAAAGCATCCAACAGCTCGTCCGCCTGCCCCTGCAGGGTGATCTCCACGAAGACGGTTGTCGGAACGCTCAGCTTGCGCGCGTCCAGCAGGGCGACGTAATCCTTGATATAGCCTTCAGCCTCCAAACGCTGCACCCGGCGGTGGCAAGCAGACGCAGAGAGGTTTACCCGCTCGCTCAGATCCGCGTTGGAAATGCGGCCCTGCCGTTGCAGGACCTCCAGAATACGACGATCCGTCGAATCAAGAGACATAATTACGTAGTACCTTGCTCATATCCCGCATCTATTCGAATAATCTTCGACACGCATCTTTTTATTTCGCCCCAAAAAGCAGCACATTTCCCAGATGCGGACCTAGAGTTCAAGTATAGCAGGGAGGAAGCTACATGAAAATCGGATGCCCGACTGAAATCAAACCGCAGGAATTTCGCGTCGGCATGACCCCCGACGCGGCCCACGAAGCCATCGCACATGGCCATGACGTTTTCATCCAGACCGGCGCCGGGGCCGGTGCCGGATACACCGATGCCGACTATGCCGCCGCCGGTGCGACGCTGCTGGAGACGGCCGAAGAGATTTTTGCTACCGCAGACATGATCGTCAAGGTCAAGGAACCGCAAGCCGGTGAGCGCAAGATGCTGCGCGAAGGGCAGTTGCTGTTCACCTACCTGCACCTGGCCCCCGATCCCGAACAGACCCGCGACCTCCTTGCCTCAGGCTGCACCGCGATTGCTTATGAAACCGTCACCGACAGCTTTGGTGGCCTGCCGCTGCTGGCGCCGATGTCCGAAGTGGCCGGGCGGCTGGCACCGCAGGTCGGTGCATGGACCCTGCAAAAAGCAAATGGCGGCCGCGGCGTCCTGATGGGCGGCGTACCCGGCGTCCCTCCGGCAAAGGTGGTGGTGATCGGCGGCGGTGTGGTCGGCACCCATGCGGCCCGCATCGCCTCGGGCATGGGCGGCGATGTCACCGTTCTGGACCGCTCCCTGCATCGCCTGAAATACCTCGATGATGTATTTGGCCGAGACTTCCGCACCCGCTATTCCACCGCTGCCGCCACCGCCGAACTCGTCCGCGAGGCCGATCTGGTTGTTGGCGCAGTGCTGGTGCCCGGCGCAGCGGCACCGAAACTGGTCTCCCGCGCGCAACTCAGCGAGATGAAGCCGGGGGCTGTCCTGGTCGATGTCGCGATCGATCAGGGGGGCTGTTTCGAAACCTCGAAAGCCACCACCCACGCCGACCCGATCTACGAGGTCGATGGCGTGATGCATTACTGCGTAGCGAACATGCCAGGCGCCGTTGCCCGCACCTCGACCCAGGCTCTGGGCAATGCAACCCTCCCCTTCCTGCTGGCATTGGCGGACAAAGGCTGGAAACAGGCCTGCGCCGATGATCCGCATCTTCTGAACGGGCTGAACGTCCATGCGGGGCAGCTGACCTACTATGCCGTCGGCAAGGCGCTGGGGATCGATGTCGTTTCCCCAGCACTGGCGATCAAATCCTGAGTTCCGGTCCGCGAACCTGACTGATCATTACGGATTACCCTGCCATACCCTCCCCGCCAGCGCCTGCGCACTGGCGGGGATTTTTGTCTTCCGGAAATCTGCCACCACCAGCCGGGCGGCCCGGCGCAAGGTCGCTAAATGCAAACGCGGCCAAGAAATTCCCTGTCAATTCAAACAATCTTGATAGTAACAATAAGGCTGAGTCGGAGAATCCGACGTCGACCAAAGCAGGTCCGCGCCGGATGACAGGATTGAAAGAGGACCTATTGGTATGGAAGAGATGATTGAACAGGCCGGAGCCCTCTGGCCGCTGGCACTGAGCGCTGCCAAGGCGCTTGTTGTTCTTATCCTTGGCTGGGTGGCAGCGGGAATGATCAGCAACATGGTGCGCCGCCGCATCAACAAGACCCCTCAGATCGATCCGACGCTAGGCAATTTTGCCGCCAGCATGATCCGTTGGGCGCTGCTGGCTGTGGTGCTGGTTGCGGTTCTCGGGATCTTCGGCATCGAGGCCACCAGTCTTGTCGCCATGCTGGGCGCTGCTACGCTGGCCATCGGTCTGGCCCTACAAGGCACGCTGAGCGATCTGGCAGCCGGTTTCATGCTGATCCTGTTCCGCCCTTACAAGCTGGGTCAATACGTCGATATCGGCGGCACCGCCGGGACGGTCAAGGATCTGAACCTTTTTGTGACCGAACTGGCCACCGCGGACAACGTGCAGATCATCATCCCCAATGGTCAGGCCTGGGGATCGATCATCACCAACTTCTCGGCCCATGACACCCGCCGGGTGGACCTGGTCTTTGGCATCGATTATGGCGACAGCGCCGACAAGGCCAAGGCGATCATTCTACGACAGGCTGCCGCCGATGCACGGGTCATGACAGATCCCGAACCCTGGGTTCGCGTGACCAACCTTGGTGACAGCTCGGTCGATCTGACCGCCCGCCTGTGGTGCAAAGCGTCGGATTACTGGGAACTGAAATTCGCCATGACACAGGCGGTGAAGGAAGCTTTTGACGCCGAAGGCATTTCGATCCCCTACCCGCACAGTGTGGAGATCCAGAAAAAGGAGGGGTAAGCCTCCCGCCCGTTATCGGGTCTTGCGCCCCTCTGCCCGTTGGGCCCCGCGCCCCGCCTTTGGCGGGGCGTTGTTGTTTCTACGCCCCCCTGCGCGCCCAATCTCAGGAGCAGATCAGCTGCTGGCCTCCCGGGCCATCACGACGGTGGATTTGCCCTGATACAAAGCCGCATTTTCGCGGACCTCATACCCCAGTTTTCGCGCCACGTTTTGCGATACCAGATGTTCCGGATCGAACAGGCAGACCGTTTCGGCCCAGCCCATGCAGCGATCCGCCCAGTCGTGGATAGAACGCACCGCCTCGGTCGCGATGCCCCGCCCATGGGCGTGGGGCGCCAGCACCCAGCCTGCCTCGGGCACACCGTTCAGCGGCGGAACAATGTCGCGTTTGAAATCGGAAAATCCGACCTCTCCCAGGAACCGGCCATCGGTGCGATCCGTGACCGCCCAATAGCCAAAGCCCATCGCCTGCCAGTGCCCCATGTTCCGCAAGAGCCGCGCCCACGAGGCTTCTGGGTCAGAAGGAACGCCGCCGATGTATTTCACCACCTCGGGATCACCCCAAAGCGCGGACACATCGGGGAAATCCTCAATCCGGTGCGGACGCAAGATTAGCCGGTCGGTTTCAAGGATGACCTCGCTCACCCGGGCAGCTTGCCCGTCAGCACATAGGTCAGGATTTCCACCACCCGCCGCGGCTCTTCAGCCACCGCCAGCGCGGCGGCGTGCACTTCTTTCAGCGCGTGCTGATGCTCCGGCTGGCTCAGCACGATGATCGATTTGCCCAGCGCCGCCGCATAGCCTGCGTCAAAGGCGGCGTTCCACTGCTTGTACTTGTCGCCAAAGCGCACGACGACCACATCGGCATCCTCGATCCCCTTGCGGGTACGGATCGCGTTGACCATGGCCCCTTTGTGATCGTGCCAGTATTTGTTCTCTTCGGCGCCCAAAATGGCCACACCGCAATCATCGCTGGCCCCGTGGTCAGTGACCGGGCTGTTGAAAGCCACGTCCAGATCCGCCGCGCCAGTCACGATCTGCTCGCGCCAGTCCGTGTGGATTTCACCCGAAAGATATACGTTCAAAGTCATCGCACCCTCCATTCGCTGTTCCGCCATGCTTAGACCGGATCGCCCGAACGGACCAGCCCTGCCCCCGACAGATCACTTGCGGCGCGCAACCAGAAACCGGTTGGGCGGATCGGCCGGGTAGTTTCCGGTCTCGACGATCTCGAAACCCGCAGCCTCCAGCCGGGCCTGCCAATCGGCGACCGACAGGAAATGCACCACCGAGGGCGGCGCCTTGCCGACAAGCCGCATCACCGGAATCGCAACCCGCATCATCAGGCGCTGCAGCGCGCTTTTGCTATCGGCCAAGCAGGGCGTTTTCGAGATGAAGGTGCCACCAGGGCGAATGGTCCGGTAGATATGCGCCAAGGCGCCATCCAGATCGCCTATCAGGTGGAACAGGTTGAATGCCATCACCGCGTCAAAGGGTCCCTCGGGCGCATTTGCGATGTCAGAGACGACGAACCGCAGATTGGTGACGCCTGCCTCATCCTTCTTGCGCTGCGCGATGGCGATCATGGAAGGCGCCAGATCGGTGGCAGTATAACAGGCGACCGCCTTCCTGAGGCGCAGCGCGGTGGTTCCGGTGCCGCAGCCCAGTTCCAGAACCCGGTCGCCCGGTTTCAGATAAGCCTGAGTGCGTTCCAACGTATAGTCATAAGCGGCCGGATCCCGGATCTGACTGCGGGCATATTTTTCGGCAATTCCGTCCCAGAACTGAAGTGATGTCTGCATGGTTTTGTCTCCTTTGCGAGGAAACTACGAGAAAGCCATACATGCAGGAATTGCCGAAATATGCAGGCACGATATACGGTAATGTATGACCAGCACCCCAAACGCCTTCGACTGGAACCACATCCGCGCCTTTCTCGCCACCGCCGAGACGGGCTCTCTCTCTGCTGCGGCTCGGCGTCTGAACCTGACACAACCCACGTTGAGCCGTCAGGTGGCTGCGCTGGAGGAAAGTCTTGGCTTGATGCTGTTCGAGCGGATCGGCAAATCTCTGCAGCTGACGCAAGCCGGGGTCGAACTGCTGGAACATACCCGCCCCATGGGTCTGGCAGCGGACCGGATCGCCCTTGCGGCGCTGGGACAATCAGAATCCATCACCGGCACCGTCCGGATTACCGCCAGCGATGTTTATTCTGCTTACCTGCTGCCGGATGTGCTGCGGCGGTTGCGCCAGTTGGCGCCGGATCTGCACATCGACATCATCGCCTCCAACGACATCCGAGATCTGATGCGCCGCGAGGCGGATATCGCCATCCGCCACGTGCGCCCCGAGCAGCCCGAGCTGATCGCCCGTCTTATCCACGAGGAAACCGCCCGTTTTTATGCCGCGCCGCAATATCTGGCAAAGGCCGGGCGGCCCGAAGACGTCCGAGATCTGAGCAGCCATGACTTCATCAGCTTCGGCGATGCAGAAGGGATGGTCGGTCATCTCACGCCCTTGGGGTTTCCCCTGACAAAGCGCAATTTTCGATATGAATCGCAAAGCGGGCTGGTCGCGTGGGAACTGGTCAAACGGGGGTTCGGCATCGCCCCCATGTCAGATCGCATCGCCCGGCAAACACCCGAGGTCGAGCGGCTCCTGCCGCAGATGGAGCCGATCCGGTTCCCCGTCTGGCTGACCACCCACAGGGAGCTGCACACCAGCCGCAAGATCCGCCTGGTGTTCGATCTGCTGGCAGAGCACTTTTTTCAAAAATAAGGCCGCGCCCGGATCGGGCACGGCCTGAAATTCCAACCATTCCGCTCAGCAGATCAGCCCCGCAGAATGCCTCCGGTGGCCTTGCTCACCTTGGCGATGATCTTCTCGCTCACCGCTTCGATGTCTTTTTCCTTCAGCGTCTTGTCAGTCGGCTGCAGGCGCACGGTGATGGCCAGGGATTTTTTTCCCTCGCCCAGGCTGCCACCGATGAATTCATCAAAGACGCGCACGTCCTCGATCAGCGCCTTGTCGGCACCGGCAGCGGCATTGACCAGCGTCAGCGCCTCGACGCCCTCATCCACCACAAAGGCAAAGTCACGCTCGACCGCCTGCAGGTCGCTGATGTCCAGCGCCGCGCGGGTGGCACCGGATTTACGCGGCAGCGGCACCTCGTCCGGCCAGATGGTAAAGGCCACGGCAGGCCCTTTGACGCCCATTTCGCTCAGCGCCTTGGGGTGCAACTCACCAAAGACGCCGAGTACCTTTTTCGGGCCAAGGCAGATCTTTCCGTGACGGCCCGGATGCCACCAGGCGTCGCCGCCCCGCAGCACTTGCACCTTGGCCGGCGCGCCGATAGCGGCCAGAACCGCCTCGACGTCGGCCTTTGCATCAAAGGTATCGACCGGGCGCGCCGCGCCATGCACATCCTTGGGGCCAGTGCGGCCGACCAAGAGACCCGAGATCTGTTCGCGCTGCTCGCCCGGCTCGCCGCCGTGGAACACAGGACCCGCCTCGAACAGGGCTAGATCCATGAAGCCCCGCGCCTGATTGCGTGCAGCGGCCTGCAACAGACCGGCCAGCAGATCCGGCCGCATATGGGACATTTCCGAGGAAATCGGATTGGCCAGCATGGTGGCATCGCTGCCGCCGCCAAACAGCGTCGCAGAGGCCTTGTCGATGAAGGTGTAGCTGACGATTTCATTGTAACCGAGGCTGGCCGCCGTGCGGCGTGCCATCTGCTGTCGGCGCTGCTGCGGCGTCATCACCGGCTTCGGGATACCCGGCGTCAGGCGCGCCAGCGGCTTGCCCTGCAGCTTGGTCAGCGAAGCGATACGCGCGACCTCTTCCACCAGATCGGCCTCACCCTGCACGTCGGGGCGCCAGCTTGGCACATGGGCCAGGTTGCCCTCCAGCCGGAAGCCAAGGCGGGTCAGGGTCTGACGCTGATCGCTTTCGGGGATGTCCATACCGACCAGCGACTGCACCCGCTCCGGGTCCAGTTTATAGGCCCGCGAATGATCCGGCACATCGCCCGCGATCACCACTTCGGACGGCTCGCCACCGCAAAGATCCAGGATCATCTGGGTGGCACGATGCAGCCCTTCGAGGGTGAATTCCGGGTCAACGCCACGCTCGAAGCGATAGCGCGCGTCCGAATTGATCTTGAGCGCGCGGCCAGTGGTCGCGATCTGCACGTGATCCCAGAAGGCACTTTCGAGGAAGACATCCACGGTTTCTTCGGTGCAACCTGTGTCCTCACCGCCCATGATACCGGCGATGCTTTCGGGGCCATTTTCATCGGAAATCACCATCTGGCCTGCGCCAAGGGTGTATTCCTTTTCATCCAGCGCCAGCAGCGTCTCGCCGCCCTTGGCGCGATGCACCCGCAGATCGCCCTGCACCTTGGCCACGTCAAAGACGTGCAGCGGACGGTTCTGATCGAAGGTGAAGAAGTTGGTGATATCCACCAGCGCCGAAATCGGGCGCAGTCCGATGGCTGTCAGCCGGTCCTGCAGCCACTGCGGGCTGGGGCCGTTCTTGACGCCCTTGATTACCCGGCCAGTGAACAGCGGGCAACCATCCAGCGTGTCTTCGTCGATGGTCACCTTGACCGGGCTTTCGAAGTCACCCGGGACCGCCTCGTAGTCGTGGGTTTTCAGCGTGCCGATCCCGCGCGCCGCCAGATCGCGGGCAATGCCAAAGATACCCAGCGCATCGGGGCGGTTCGGAGTGATGGCGATCTCGATCACCGGATCAACCTTGGCCGGATCGTTCTCTGCCAGCCAGTCAATGAAGCGGTCGCCGACCGCGCCCGAAGGCAGCTCGATGATGCCGTCGTGTTCATCGGACAGTTCCAGCTCCCGCTCGGAGGCCATCATGCCGAAGGATTCGACGCCACGGATCTTACCAACGCCGATGGTGATATCCAGACCCGGCACATACATGCCCGGTTTGCAGACCACCACGGTGATGCCTTCCCGCGCATTGGGCGCGCCGCAGATGATCTGCATCTCACCTTCGTCGGTGTCCACCTTGCAGACACGCAGCTTATCCGCATCAGGATGCTTCTCCGCGTGTTTCACATAGCCCAGGGTAAAATCCTTGAGCCGGTCGGCGGGGTTCGAGACCTCTTCGACTTCCAGTCCCAGGTCGGTCAGGGCCTCGGTGATCTCCGCAACGGAGGCATCGGTATCAAGGTGGTCTTTCAGCCAGGAGAGAGTGAATTTCATATCTCAGCGCCCTTTTGGCAAATCGGTTGACTGGCGGCCCGGCGCTCCATTTCTGGCAGCGCGCCCGGCCCGGGGTGGGTGCGGAACGCGCCCGCCCATGGGGCGGGTCGGGCGCGTCGCAGGGCTAGGGCCCTGCGGTTCAAGCGTTATCGGCTCAACCCGCCATGCAGTGTTGGAACGTCCAGGCAGCTGAAGCCATAATGGCGCAGCCAGCGCAGATCGCTGTCAAAGAAGGCACGCAGATCGGGGATGCCGTATTTCAGCATCGCCAGACGGTCGATACCGATGCCAAAGGCAAAGCCCTGGTAGACCTCGGGGTCAATGCCACCGGCGGCGATCACCTTGGGGTGGACCATGCCGGAACCAAGGATCTCCATCCAGTCGTCGCCTTCGCCGATCTTCAGCTGACCGTTGTCCCAGGAGCAGCGGATATCCACCTCGGCCGAAGGCTCGGTGAAGGGGAAGTGGGAGGCGCGGAAGCGCAGCTCAACATCGTCCACCTCGAAGAAGGATTTGACGAACTCCTCCAGCACCCACTTGAGGTTCGCCATCGAGATGTCTTTGTCCAGCGCCAGGCCTTCGACTTGGTGGAACATCGGCGTGTGGGTCTGATCGTAGTCGGCGCGGTAGACACCGCCCGGGCAGATGACGCGCAGCGGGGCGCCCATCTTCTCCATCGACTGGATCTGTACCGGCGAGGTGTGGGTGCGCAGCACGTGCGGCGGGCGGTCGTCGCCTTCGGCCCGGTGCATGTAGAAAGTATCCATCTCGGCGCGGGCCGGGTGATGGCCAGGAATGTTCAGCGCATCGAAGTTGTACCAGTCGGTTTCAACACGCGAGCCTTCGGCAACCGAGAAGCCAAGTTCGGCAAAGATCGCGGTCAGCTCTTCGCTGGCCTGGCTGATCGGGTGCAGGCTGCCGCGGCGCTGCGGGCGCGTGGGCAGCGTGACGTCCAGCCATTCCGTGCGCAGACGCTCATCCAGCGCCGCATCGGCCAGCGCGGCCTTCTTGGCGGCCAGGGCAGAGTTGATTTCATCCTTGAGTGCGTTCAGCGCCGGACCCACGGTCTGGCGCTCCTCGGGCGTCATCTTGCCCAATTCCCGCATCTTAAGGGCCACCTCGCCCTTTTTCCCGACGGCGGCGAGGCGGATCGCCTCCAGCGCGTCCTCGTCGTGGGCATCGGCGATCTGCCCCAGATATTTTGCCTTAAGAACGTCCATGACGGTCCCCTGAAATTTGCTTGGCTCGTGCTACCACAGCAGCGGCTGAAAGCAAGGGGGCGCAATACAGAGGGGGCCGGGTAGCGGCAAGAAAGACGATGCAGCCATCTGCTGTTCACTGCCCGCGGAAGTTCTGCCCCCCGACGTTCGGCTGCAACACTCGAATTAACCACCGCTACCTTCAACTGAAGGCACGCACAACTGACTGATCAGATTGAAACGTCGCCACATGGTCGAATTGATCGCGGCGTCAACTCTCGTTCCACCACGATCCATACACAACCGCTTTCTATGCCTTCAGGCAGCTCTGGAATGCTGCGTGTTGGCTCTCTGAGAACAGACCACCGGGCTGAACGCCCACAGCCTCTTCAGGAGACATGAATTTATACAGGTCACCTTTGATACCGGCCTGCTTCCAACAGGTTTCGATGAGGGCCTTTGTGACTTTGTTGCCCTCAACCTGCGTTGGCCTGCTGACAACAGAGCTCCCACCGCCATCGTTCATACACGCCGAGACAAACACCCCTGCCAGCACCCACAAGAATTTTGCCTTCATGATAAACTGCCTTTATATATGCAAAGTTCTGAATCAAACTCGGAAGCCGCAGCAAACGAGTTCGGAAACAATCGAATTCCGCGGTAATAAAAACGCGTGCCCGCGCTATCCACTGAATTGAGCTGAAAAACGGGTTTCGCGCTAAAAGTGTGGCAATTTCGCCGCCCGAAAAATCAGGGACAAGTATGAAAAAAGGCCGCCCCGGTTGGGGCGGCCTTTCGAAACTGTACGTCTGTCACCAGACTTAGGCTGCCAGTGCGGACTGTGCCTGCTTGACGATCGCACCGAAGGCTTCGGGCTCGTGCACGGCCAAGTCGGCCAGGACCTTACGGTCAACTTCGATACCGGCCAGGTTCAGGCCGTTGATGAAGCGCGAGTATGTCAGCGACTCGTCGTGGCTGCGGACGGCAGCGTTGATACGCTGGATCCACAGGGCGCGGAAGTTACGCTTGCGCGCCTTCCGGTCACGGGTTGCGTACTGGTTTGCCTTGTCGACGGCCTGACGGGCGACCTTGAAGGTATTCTTGCGGCGGCCGTAGTAACCTTTGGCTGCCTTGATGACCTTCTTGTGACGGGCGTGAGTTGTGGTACCACCTTTAACGCGGGACATGTGTCAAATCTCCTCTTAGCGGTCGTAGGGCATGAAGCCCTTGACGATCTTGGCGTCGGGGGCGGACAGGGTCGTGGTGCCGCGGGCATCACGGATGAATTTCTTGTGACGTTTGATCATGCCGTGGCGCTTGCCGGCCTGACCTGCCATCACCTTACCGGTGGCGGTCACCTTGAAGCGCTTTTTGGCGCTCGATTTCGTCTTCATTTTGGGCATTTCCGTCTCCTTCAATGCGAGTTCGGTAGATACGCGACTCGGCATGCCACTCCGGCCGGCCACGTGAACAGGGCCGCCATGTACGAAAACGGGATCACAAGGGCAAGCGGTTTCTTCTAAAAAACCTGGCCAATCACGTTGAAAAACGCATCCGGCACGTCTTTCAGACGGTAACCGCCCGGGTGCGTGAGGAATGCGTAGGTGATCAGACCCGCGCTGCCCAGCAGCAGGAAGACAGAGACCTGTGGCCGCCGCCTATCGCTATAGGCGGACAACAAGGACGGAATCGACAGCCACCCAAGCAGAAGGCCAAGCACCAGAAACAGGTCACTGTTCACGCAACATTCCTCCAGCCGCAGCCCGACGCCGGGCTGGAGGAAAGCTTATTCCGGGTCGGTGCTGTAAATCAAACGTTCATCGCAGGGGGCAACCCGCAGGATATTGGTGGTGCCGGGCACGTTGAAGGGCACACCTGCGGTCACGACGATCTGATCTGTCTCGGAGGCGAACCCTCCGGCGCGGGCGGCGCGGGCGGCGTTGACCACCGCCCCCTTGAACCGGTCCTGTCCGCTGGTCACCACGCAGTGGCAGCCCCAGCTGAGCGCCAGACGCCGGGCGGTGCCTTCCAGCGGCGTGAGCGCGATGATCGGAACACCGGGACGTTCCCGCGCGGTCAGCAGCGCAGTTGTGCCGCTCTGTGTGAAGCAGCAGATCGCCTTGATATCCGTCTTCTCGGCAATTTCGCGGGCGGCAGCAACGATGGCATCCGCAATCGTGTTGCCCTTGGAGGAGCGTGAAGAGGCGATGATCTGCGCATAGGTGGGGTCGGTCTCCACCTCGGCGGCGACGTTGTCCATGGTTTGCACCGCTTCGACCGGATACTGCCCGGCAGCAGATTCAGCGCTCAGCATGATGGCATCGGTGCCCTCATAGATCGCGGTCGCCACGTCCGAGACTTCGGCGCGCGTGGGCATCGGGCTTTCGATCATGCTTTCCAGCATCTGGGTGGCGACGATCACCGGTTTGGCCGCCGCGCGGCATTTGCGCACCAGCCGTTTCTGGATCGGCGGCACGGCAGACACCGGCAGTTCGACGCCCAGATCGCCGCGCGCCACCATGATCCCGTCCGAGGCATCGAGGATTTCCTCGAACTGCTCCACAGCCGAAGGTTTCTCGATCTTGGACAGCACCGCAGCGCGGCCATCGACCAGGCCTTTGGCCTCAAACACATCCTTGGCCCTCTGCACGAAGGACAGTGCGATCCAGTCCACACCCAGGGTGCAGGCAAACTCCAGATCATCACGGTCCTTGTCCGACAGAGCCGCCAGTGGCAGCACCACATCGGGCACGTTCACGCCCTTGCGGTTGGAGATGGTGCCGCCGGTCACGACGCTGCAATCGGCAAAATCGGCGCCGCAGCGCTCCACCCGGAGGCGGATCTTGCCATCATTCACCAGCAGATGCGCGCCGGGCTCCAGCGCCTGAAAAATCTCGGGATGCGGCAGGCAGACCCGCGTGGCATCACCATCGGTGGGATCCAGATCCAGCCGGAAAGACGCGCCCTCTTCCAGTTCCTCGGAACCATTTGCAAAGACGCCCACGCGCAACTTGGGACCCTGAAGGTCGGCCAGAATACCGATCGAGCTGTCCAGATCCTTTTCCACCTTGCGGATGATCTCGTGCTTTTGGGTGATCTCTGCATGGGTCCCGTGCGACATGTTCAGGCGGAACACGTCGGCGCCGGCCTCGTGCAGAGCGCGGATCGTTTCATAGGTTTCGGACGCCGGTCCCAGGGTGGCAACAATCTTCACACTGCGGGAACGTTTCATGGGGTGGGTCCTTCCGGTGTCAGCTCAGCAATAGGCGGTGTTACCGCAAACATATCTTGCGGTGCTTATCGCGCAATTTCCATTTTGCCGCAACTCCCCTAAAGGTATCGTCAACAATCGATGACAGGCGCATGACATATACTCCCTTCTTTGTTCACGGGGCCGACCGCCCTGCCCGCTGGCTGATCACCTGCGACCATGCCACCAACCGCGTACCTCCCTTCGTCAACGGCGGTGACCTTGGCCTGCCGCATGAGGATATGGAGCGTCATATCGCTTATGATGTGGGGGCCTATGCCGTCGCCCGCCATCTGGGTGAGCTGCTGGACGCGCCGGTTGTGGCCTCCAATTTCTCCCGTCTGGTGATCGACCCCAACCGGGGCGAAGATGATCCAACTCTGCTGATGAAGCTTTATGACGGGACCATCATTCCCGCCAACCGTCACGCCGATGCGGCAGAGCGCGCGGCGCGGCTTGAGGCCTGCTACCGCCCCTATCACGCAGAAGTGAGCCGCCTTGCCGCGCGCCCGGACACGGTCATCGTCTCGATGCATTCCTTCACCCGGCAATTGCGCGGACGTCCCCCACGTCCCTGGCAAATCGGCGTGCTCTTCCCCGAGGGAGAGCGGTTTTCCCCGGAGCTGATCGACACATTGCGGGCCGAGCCTGACCTTTGTGTCGGGATCAACGAACCGTACACCGGCTACCTGCCCGGCGATGCCATCGACACCCACGGCACAGCCCATGGTCGCCCCAACACGCTGATCGAACTGCGCAACGATCTGATCGCTGATGCGGCAAGACAGCGGCAGTGGGCCGAACGACTCGCCAAGCTCCTGCCCCGCGCCCTTGCGAACTCGGGCCTGTAGCAGCGCTTGCCTCTGGACAGTGGCACCCACATATTACGGAACGCAAGACAACCGGGAGGATCCCCATGGACCAGCAAACCGAGATCGAACTTCAGGCCGCCGCATTCCGCCGCCTGCAAAAGCATCTGATGGAAGACCGCACCGATGTGCAGAACATCGACCTGATGAACATGGCCGGGTTCTGCCGCAACTGCCTCAGCCGCTGGTATCAGGAAGCAGCAAACGAACGCGGCATCGAAATGGACAAGAATGAAGCCCGCGAAATATACTATGGCATGACCATGGATGAGTGGAAGTCCAAGTACCAGACCGAAGCCAGCCCGGAAAAACAGGCCGAGTTCGAAGTCGCCTTCAAGGAAAACGTCACAGACAAGGCCTGATCCCTGGCGGATTGCCCCCCTGTCGCCATCGGCGCACAGGGGGTGTTCGCCACTGGGTATAACCCCGGCGGCCCGGATCCCTTAACATCTGAACCAACAGTATGTGTGATGGAGGTTCGGATGCGTTCAAGGATGCCAAGCTATTTCATTTCCCACGGCGGCGGACCGTGGCCCTGGATCCCGAACATGCGGGAGGCGCTGGCACCGCTGGCAGATGCGCTTGCCCGTATGCCGCAGGAAATCGGGCGCCGTCCCTCGGCGGTTCTGATGATTTCCGGCCACTGGGAAAAGGACACATTTGCAGTGATGAGTGCTGCAAAACCGCCGATGGTCTATGACTATTACAACTTCCCGCCAGAGACCTACGAAATCCAATACCCGGCGCCCGGCGCGCCAGAGCTGGCCCAGCACACTGCGGATCTGATCGCAGCGGC
The DNA here is from genome assembly GCF_041008775.1 of Pseudophaeobacter sp. C1-32P7. Taxonomy (NCBI): domain Bacteria; kingdom Pseudomonadati; phylum Pseudomonadota; class Alphaproteobacteria; order Rhodobacterales; family Roseobacteraceae; genus Pseudophaeobacter; species Pseudophaeobacter sp. C1-32P7. Next base: position 126,576 of record NZ_JAXGFR010000009.1, read on the forward strand.
GGGATTGCCGGTCTCGATGGACGCGGAACAGGGATACGACCATGGCACCTTCGTGCCCATGGCCCTGATGTACCCGGAGGCCGATGTTCCGCTATTTCAGGTCTCCATGCGCCATGGTTACAGTCCAGAAGAGCATTTCGCCCTTGGCCGCGCGCTTGCCCCCCTGCGTGACGAGGACGTGCTGATCGTTGGCTCCGGTCTCAGCTACCACAATCTGCGGGAATTCGGCCCCCGGGCCAAGGTGCCCTCGGAAGAGTTCGACACATGGCTGAATGCGGCGCTGCAACTGCCAGCCGCCGCGCGGACCGAGGCACTGCTCAACTGGGAACAGGCCCCCTATGCCCGCGCCTGCCACGCGCAGGAGGATCACCTTGTGCCGCTCTTCACAGCCCTTGGCGCGGCCGAGAAAGAACCGGCAACTCAGGTCTACCACCAGAAGGACATCTTTGGCGGCGTCACGGCCTCTAGCTTCCGCTTTGGGTAACGCCTCTGTTGCGGGCAGCCTCACAACCGCTCGGACAAAGGCATCTTATGGTTGTATTTCGACAGGTATATCACGATAGAGTTGCGAGACGTTTACGTTGATGCAATCGAAGGAAGACTTATTCAATGAAAGCCTTGTCTCTGGCCGCACATATTGCGCTCGCCACTGCTATACCGACCATCAGTTTTGGGGCCTCATTCTCGCATGCGGGCCTGCAGGCCGATACTTTGGTCCAGCATGGTGGAGGCTGCCGCAAAAGCTCTCCACCGGGCAAATGCTGCCATATGCAGACCAGCACAGGCAGAGTGCACTGCCACTGAAACAACAAAAGGCCGCCCCGTCAGGAGCGGCCTTAATTGTTGATACGGATACGCGCAGCGATCAGATCGCGGCCTTCACCGATTCATCCAGATAGATCTCGCGCAGGCGTTTGGCGATGGGGCCGGGTGTGCCATCGCCCAGCGCAGTGCCGTCAATCTCCACGACCGGCATCACGAATGCGCTGGCAGAGGTGGTAAAGGCCTCGTCCGCCTCTTTCGCCTCGTCGATGGTAAAGAGACGCTCTTCGATTTTCAGCTGCGCTTCTTCTGCCATGCGCAACACGGCCTTGCGGGTGATGCCGTGCAGGATGTCATTGGAGAGCGGGCGGGTGACGATCACACCATCCTTGACGAAATAGGCGTTGTTCGAAGTGCCCTCGGTCACGTAGCCGTCTTCGACCATCCAGGCGTCATCGGCTCCGGCCTTCTTGGCCATCATCTTGCCCATCGAGGGGTACAGCAGCTGCACCGTCTTGATATCGCGGCGGCCCCAGCGGATGTCCTCGATCGAGATGATCTTTGCGCCTTTCTTGGCGGCGGGGCTATCGGCCAGACCCGGCTTGTTCTGGGTGAACAGCACAATCGACGGTTTGGTGGTCTCGGGATCGGGGAAAACGAAATCGCGGTCACCATCGGACCCGCGGGTGACCTGAAGATAAACCAGCCCTTCGTCGATGCCGTTCAGCTCCACCAGCTTGCGGTGGATCTCCAGCAGTTCGTCCTTGGTGCAGGGTTCCTGCATGTCCAGCTCATCCAGCGAGCGTTTCAGGCGCACCGCGTGGCCTTCGAAATCAATCAGCTTGCCGCCCAGAACCGAGGTCACCTCGTATACCGCATCAGCCATCAGGAAGCCGCGATCGAAGATCGAGACCTTCGCTTCGTCTTCCGGCAGGTATTCGCCATTCACATAAACAGTACGGGTCATTGTCATCTCCTCAGCCCCAGAGTTCTGCCTTGGGCGGATGCACACCGGCAGCATCGTATTCCATTGTCGTTTCGCGGTCTTCGGACAGAAGCAGCGGCCCGTCAAGGTCCGTCACCATCGCCCCCTGCGCCAGCAGCACCGCAGGCGCCATCGCCAGCGACGAGCCCATCATGCAGCCGACCATCACGCGGTAACCTTCGGCCAGCGCCGCTTCGCGCAGTTTCAGCGCCTCGGTCAAGCCGCCGGTCTTGTCCAGCTTGATGTTGACAACATCGTATTTGCCTTTGAGTTTCGGCAGGCTGGCGCGGTCATGGCAGCTTTCGTCCGCGCACACCGGCACCGGACGCTCCATGCCAATGAGCGCGTCATCTTCACCGGCAGGCAAGGGCTGTTCGACCAGCGACACGCCCAGACGCACCAAATGCGGCGCAAGCTCGGCATAGACCTCGGCGCTCCAGCCTTCGTTGGCGTCGATAATGATATCCGAGTCCGGTGCCCCGGCGCGCACGGCTTCCAGTCGCGGCATGTCATCGGCGGTGCCCAGCTTGATCTTCAAAAGCGGGCGATGAGCATTCTCGGCGGCCTGCTCCTGCATCACCTCGGGCGTGTCGAGCGACAGAGTATAGGCGGTAATTTCGGGGCCGGGTTTCGGCAGACCGGCCAGTTCCCAGACCCGTTTGCCCGCCAGTTTCGCCTCAAGATCCCAAAGCGCGCAATCCACCGCGTTGCGAGCCGCACCGGCAGGCAGCAGGTCCTGCAGCTCTTCGCGGGTAAAGCTGTCGGGCAGGCCGGTAATTTCGGCGGTCACGCTGTCCAGCGTTTCATCATAGCGGGCATAAGGCACACATTCGCCCCACCCCACAGCCCCGTCTTTTTCGATCCTGACGGTCAGCACCTTCGCCTCAGTCCGCGAGCCGCGGGAGATGGTAAAGGCCCGCGCCAGTTTGAATACATCCGGCGTCACGGTGACTTTCATGTTCGATCCTTTCGGGGTCTTTGTTCGGCTTCTGGGAATGGGTAGGGCCGCACTCCACAGACGCCTGAATTCACATAAAAAGGGCGCCTGCTGCCAGACGCCCCCTTATAACAATCAGATTGCGGCGAGCGCGTCTACCAAGCGGTCGGCGCCATGGCGGTAAGGATCCACCGCGGGGAGCCCCATGCGCTTTTCCACTTCCTCAAGGTAGGCAACCGCCTCTTGCTCGTTCAGGTGCTGAGTGTTCACCGAAATACCGACAACCTGACAATTCGGGTTGCCCTTGCGCGCCAGCGGCAGCGCGGTATCGCGCAGCTCTTCGAGGCTGGGCAGGGAATAGCCCGGCAGACCGCGCATATGTTCACGGGTCGGCTCGTGGCACAGGATCAGCGCATCGGGCTGACCGCCATGCACCAGCGCCATGGTCACACCGGAATAGGAAATGTGGAACAGGGAGCCCTGCCCTTCAATCATGTCCCAGTGGTCTTCATCGTTGTCCGGGGTCAGATATTCGATGGAACCCGCCATGAAGTCGGCAATAACAGCGTCCAGCGGCACACCATGGCCAGTGATCAGAATGCCGGTCTGGCCGGTGGCGCGGAAGGTGGATTTCATACCGCGTTTTTGCATCTCGGCGTCCATCGCCAACGCAGTGTACATCTTGCCCACCGAGCAGTCGGTGCCAACGGCAAGACAGCGCTTGCCTTTGCGCTTCACGCCATTTGCAATCGGGTAGCCGACCGAAGGCACACGCACGTCATGCAGTGTGCCGCCGTGAGTTTGGGCAGCAGCGACCAGATCGCCTTCGTCGCGCAGCAGGTTGTGCAGGCCGGACGCGATGTCATAACCCATTTCAAGCGCCTTGATCAGCACTTCCTTCCAGGCGGGAGAGATGATCCCGCCGCGGTTGGCGACACCAATCACCAGCGTCTTTGCACCGGCGGCCTTGGCCTCTTCGAGCGACATTTCGGTCAGTCCCAGATCGGCGCCGCAGCCCGGCAGAGAGATCTGCCCGACCGCGTGGTCCGGGCGCCAGTCGCGGATGCCGATGGCAACCTTTGCCGCAAGCATATCGGGCGCATCGCCCAGGAACAGCAGATAGGGTGTCTCGATCATCTCGGGGCCTCCGTTAAACGTGATTCACCGCGAACGATAATCGAGCCGCCTTGCGAAGCGGTCCCATTTTTGCATTTGCAGGAAAGACATGATCGAAGTTTCTTCTACAAAAATACATTTTCATCGAAGAAAGTTCCGACAATGGCGCATTACTCGCTCACTATTATGCGGCAACACGGGAATTCATTGCGATTGCAGCATAGTTGATGCTGCGCCTGCAAAGTCCCTCTTGCATGGGGTTGCGCAATTTCATACCACAATGACCAGTCAAATCGTAATTTCCTTTCCCAGCAAGGAGCGCCCTCATGAGCTTCCGCATCCAGCCCGCCGCCCCGGCCCGTCCCAACCGCTGCCAGTTGTTCGGCCCCGGCTCCAACACCAAACTCTTTGCCAAGATGGCCGCCTCGGCTGCGGATGTGATCAATCTGGATCTGGAAGATTCCGTCGCCCCCACCGACAAGGACATTGCCCGCGCCAATGTCATCGAGGCGCTGAACACCGTGGACTGGGGCAACAAATACATGTCGGTCCGCATCAACGGTCTGGACACCCCCTATTGGTACCGCGACGTGGTCGATCTGCTGGAACAGGCCGACGACCGTCTGGACCAGATCATGATCCCCAAGGTCGGCTGCGCCGCAGACGTCTATGCCGTCGATGCGCTGGTCACCGCCATCGAGCGCGCCAAGGGCCGTACCAAACCGATTTCCTTTGAGGTGATCATCGAATCCGCTGCGGGCATCGCACATGTGGAAGAGATCGCCGCCTCCTCTCCGCGCCTGCAGGCGATGAGCCTTGGCGCCGCCGACTTTGCCGCCTCCATGGGCATGCAGACCACCGGCATCGGTGGCACTCAGGAAAACTACTACATGCTGCATGGCGACACGCGGCACTATTCCGATCCGTGGCACTGGGCCCAGACCGCCATCGTCGCCGCTTGCCGGACCCATGGTGTACTGCCGGTCGATGGTCCCTTCGGTGATTTCTCGGATGACGACGGCTATATCGCACAGGCCAAACGCTCGGCCACGCTGGGCATGGTCGGCAAATGGGCCATCCATCCGAAACAGATCGCCCTGGCAAACGAGGTCTTCACCCCCTCGGAAGAAGCCGTCGCCGAAGCGCGAGAGATCCTGGCCGCCATGGAACAGGCCAAGGCCAACGGCGAAGGCGCCACAGTATACAAGGGCCGCCTGGTCGACATCGCTTCGATTAAACAGGCCGAAGTGATCGTCGCACAGTCAGAGCTGATCGCAAAAGGCTGACCTTTGAACGCAGCTGACCATGGGGCGTCCGGAATCCGGGCGCCCCATTTTTATTCCGTATTCGCCAAACACATTCAATTTTCTTGATGCATATCAACTCAAGAACCCTCTAGTGCTGGAATGTTGCCGCAGAACGAAACCGACAGAATCGGCAACCACTGGTGACGACATGAAAAAAGCCCTTCTTTCCGCAGCACTTGTTCTGGCAACTGCGACCGCCCTCCCCGCCCAGCAGGGCAAGAACCGGAGCGAGCTCTCCGCGCCCATCGTGCGCCTGACGCCGCTGATCAAACAGAATGCCTCCGCGCTTGGCCTGACGGCAGAGCAACGCGCTGATCTGCAGAACTGGCTGGCGACCAGCCCGCCCAAACGCAAGGCTCTGGAAGCCGAGGCAATCGCAGCCCGCGCCGCCCTGCGCACCGCCATTCTGGACGGTGCCCCGGCAGAGGAGCGCGCCAGCCTTGCAGCCAAGGTCGGGGAGTATGAGGTCAAGCTGGTGACCATGCGCTCCAACTGCGCGGACCACTGGCGCACGGTTCTGACCCCGGAGCAGTTCGCGCAGCTCGTGGCCATGGCGCAGAAACAATAATCCCAGATCATTCTTTGGGTCGGCCCCGTTGCCTTTGGCGCCCTATTCCGCGACTAATTGACAGAAACGCGGGGCCGACATGACAGATCTGACCTTATTCCACACAGCCGACGTGCATGTGGCGACATTCGATGCCCTGGCACCCGAGGCCGATCTGACGCATGTGGTGCGCACCGACTGGCTTGAACGGGCCCAGACCGGCGTCGATGCCGCTCTCCGTCAGGAAATTGCCGAAGCGATCCGCGCGACAGAGGGGCCCTCCTTGTGCACCTGCACCACCATCGGCGCAGTGGCTGAAGAAGCAGGCGCCACGCGAATTGACTGGCCGATGATGCAACAGGCCGCGGGCGCCGGTGGCCCGGTGATGCTGGTCTATTGTCTGGACAGCACCCGCCTTCCCTCCACCGCCCTGCTGGAACGCGCCTTCACGGAACAGGGCCGCGCGCCCGACATCCGCGCCCTGCCCCTGCCCGGCCTCTGGCACCATTTCACCAATGGGGACACCGAGGAGTTCCACAAACAAGTCGCCGCTTGGGTGGGCACAAGCCTTGCGCTCACATCTGGCACCTCTTGCGTGGTTCTGGCACAGGCGTCGATGGCGGGGGCCGCCCCACTGATCGACAGCGATGTGCCGGTGCTGACCTCGCCCGAGACCGCCATGGCGGCCCTTCTGGGACAGGGTTAGGCGCGCATATCCTTGGGCGATCCCATGACCACATAGGTTGTGATCCCCGTGACATAGGGCGAGGTGCCCAGAATATCGGTGTGAAACCGTTTGTAGCTGGGCAGATCCGCGCATTCGACCCGCAACAGATATTCGATGGTGCCGGTGATATTGTGGCATTCCACCACTTCGGGCGCAGCCTGCATGGCGCGCTCAAACGCCTCTTGCGCCTCCTTCGTGTGTTCGCCCAGGCCGACACCGATATAGGTGACAAAGCCCACCCCCATCGCCTCGCGGTTCAGCACGGCCTTGTAGCCGGTGATGACTCCGGCGCGCTCCAGATCCTGCACCCGGCGCAAACAAGCCGAGGGCGACAGGCCCACACGCTCAGCCAGCTCCAGGTTGCTGATCCGCCCGTCGCGGGACAGTTCCTGCAATATCTGCTGATTTATGCGATCATTTTTAGCCATTAATTGCAACTTTTTGCACCCGGTGCAGCAAAACGCAATTTCATTCGGGCATTGACGCGTCAAATTCTCGCCATGACATACGATCTTCTCCTCGCGCTTGCGCTCTTCGCCTTTGTCTCGTCGATCACGCCGGGACCGAACAACCTGATGCTGATGGCCTCTGGCGCCAATTTCGGCTTTCGCCGCACCATCCCGCATATGCTGGGGGTGGCGTTGGGGTTCGTCTTCATGGTCGTTCTGGTCGGCGCCGGTCTGGTTGGGATCTTCGAAGCCTTCCCTGTCAGCTATACCGTGCTGAAGGTCGCCTCTGTGGCCTATCTTCTGTATCTGGCTTGGAAGATCGCCAACGCAGGACCTGCAGAAACCGGCGAAGGCAAGGGCAACCCGATGACCTTCCTGCAGGCCGCCGCCTTTCAATGGGTCAACCCAAAGGCCTGGGCGATGGCCCTGACCGCGATCAGCGTTTACGCCCCGGATCAGACCCTTTGGGCGATCCTTCTGGTGGCGGCGCTGTTTGGGGCGGTCAACCTCCCCTCGGTCAGCTCCTGGACCCTGCTGGGGCAGCAAATGGCGCGGGTGCTGACCAATCCACGCCGTCTGATGCTGTTCAACTGGGCCATGGCGGCGCTGCTGGTCGCATCGCTTTACCCGGTGATCTGGCCCGCGTAACGCCACCGGCCTGCGCCGCCGCGAGCCACCGGGGACAAGACAGATGCGTGTGGCGAGTTGCATCCGGCGCCCGACAAGGCCATATATCGCACAAACCGCGCACCGTAAGGCGCTCAGTGAGGCGACATGACCCAGTATCTGGAATTTGAAAAACCGCTGGCCGAGATCGAAGGCAAAGCAGAAGAACTGCGCGCCCTGGCCCGCACCAACGAAGAGATGGACGTGGCCGATGAGGCCGCCGCGCTGGATGCCAAGGCCGAACAGCTGCTGAAGGATCTCTACAAGGACCTGACGCCCTGGCGCAAATGCCAGGTCGCGCGCCATCCCGAGCGTCCGCATTGCCGCGACTATATCGATGCGCTTTTCACCGAATACACGCCGCTGGCCGGCGACCGGAACTTTGCCGATGATCTGGCGGTCATGGGCGGTCTTGCTCGTTTCAACGATCAGCCGGTGATGGTGATCGGCCACGAAAAGGGCGCCGATACCAAGACCCGCATCGCGCATAACTTTGGCATGGCCCGCCCCGAAGGCTACCGCAAGGCCGTGCGCCTGATGGAGATGGCCGGGCGGTTCGGCCTGCCGGTAATCACCCTGGTGGACACCACCGGCGCCTACCCCGGCAAAGGCGCCGAGGAACGCGGCCAGTCCGAAGCCATCGCCCGCTCCACCGAAATGAGCCTGCAGATCGGCGTGCCGGTTGTGTCGGTCATCATCGGTGAAGGTGGATCCGGCGGCGCCGTCGCCTTTGCCACCGCCAACCGGGTCGCCATGCTGGAACATGCGGTTTATTCGGTGATCAGCCCCGAAGGCTGCGCCTCGATCCTGTGGAAGGATGCCGAGAAGATGCGCGAAGCCGCCGAGGCGCTGCGCCTGACCGCGCAGAACCTTCTGGAACTGGCCGTCATCGACCGGATCATCGCCGAACCGCTGGGCGGTGCCCATCGGGATGCCTCCGGCACCATTGCCTCGGTCGGCGCAGCAATCTCAGCGATGCTGGATGAGCTGAAGGACAAGGACGGCGCTGCCCTGATCAAGGACCGCCGCCAGAAATTCCTCGATATCGGCTCCAAGGGCCTCGCGGCCTGATGTGACCTGACCGCGGCGCCGCTGCCAGCGGTGCCCGGCCGAACGGGCCGCGGAGTTTCGCAGAAACACCAAGGCCGGGCGGGAGCGCCCCTCCCCACCATTCACAATCACACCTGGATTGATTTTCCGGCGCCCTAGCCCGCCAGCAGGCGCAGACCCTGGGTCACATCCGACCGCACCGCCAGCCGCAATCCCGGCTCATCCCCAGCCTTCAATGCCGCGATGATCAGCTTGTGATTATGCGGCGGTTCGGTCCGGCGAAGACGGCCATAAAGCGCCCGCATGGTCGGCCCCAGCTGCAACCAGACCGTTTCCGCCATCGCCAGCATCGCAGGCGCCTGCGCCCGCAGGTACAGCGTGCGGTGAAATTCCAGGTTGGCGCGGATGTATCCCACCGCATCGCGTTTCGACACCATTTCGGCCACCGTGACATTGATCGCCTGCAGCCTGTCGATCAGCGCCATATGAGCCCGCGGCAGCGCCCGGCTCGACAATTCCACCTCCAGCAGCGACCGCAGCGCTGCAAGCTCCTCGATCCGTTCGTTGCTCAGTTCGGGTGTCGACACCCGCCCCGAGGAGGACAGGAACAGGGCCCCCTCGGCCACCAGACGGCGCACCGATTCCCGGGCCGGGGTCATGGAAACATCGAACTCACGTCCAATCCCGCGCAGGGTCAGCGCCTCGCCCGGCGCGATCTCTCCGTGCATGATACGCGTGCGCAGCGCCCGGTAGACGCGATCATGGGCTGACGACAGCCCGTCGGATGTGGAGCGGGTGGACAAGGTCATGGCCTGTTGTGATCACAAATGAAACCAAGGTCAATGCGCCACGCACGCGCAGCCCTGACGAGCCCGCACTTTCAGTCCGTGAACCGGTAGCGGTGCAACTGGCTGCCATTCTCCCTCAGCCATCTGCGCGGCGCCTCATGATCACCGAAAAGGTCCTGAACCACGGCCCAGAAATCTGCCGAATGGTTCATTTCCTGCAAATGCGCCACCTCATGCGCTGCGACATACCGCAGAACATCCGGTGGCGCGAGGATCAGACGCCAAGAATACATCAGCGCCCCGGCCGAGGAACAGGACCCCCAGCGCGAACGCGTGTCGCGCAGAACCAGCTTGTGAAACGGACGACCCAGCTGGGCCGAATAGGCATCCGACGCCGCGGCCAGCCGATCTCGGGCCAATTCCCGAAGGTAGCGTTCCAGCGACCGGGCCGGCCTGTCGCCAGAGACCGCGATTTCATCCCCGGCCACCCGCACGCCCCGCGCCTGCCCCCGCACGACCCGCAAGTCGCGCCCGGCCACCGGCAGCACCGTTCCAAATGTCACCGCAACCTGCCCGGGATGGCGCGCCAGATGCCCGCGGATCCAGTCTTCTTTCTCGGCAGCAAATTCCAGGGCGGCGCGTTCAGGCAGGGATTTCGGCAATGTCAGCGTGACCCGGCCATCGAGCGCCGAAATCCGCAGGCTGATCCGACGCGCACGCGCGGAGCGACGCAGAAGCAGTGGCACCGGAGGGTCCCCCGGCAGATGATGGGCGCTCATCGGCTCTCCCTTGCAGGCAAAGGCTTTGACAGTACCATCCTCATATGGCAAGGCACCTGAATCGTCGATACGACTCACCAGTAAATCAAGGGGATCCACATGCCCAAGGAAGAATGGGGTGTAAAGCGCGTTTGCCCGACCACCGGAAAACGCTTTTATGACCTGAACAAGGACCCGATCGTCAGCCCCTACACGGGCGAGGTCGTTGCCCTCGACACCGGCAAGAGCCGCATGATCGAAGCCGACTCGGAAGACGCTGCGTCGATGAAGGCCAAAGAGAATATGGACGGGGACGACGCAGTTCTGGAAGATGACGAAGACGTCGATCTGGATCTGGGCGATGACGTTCTGGACGATGATGACGATGACGACAACGTCTCGCTCGACGAGATCGCCGACGTCGCATCCGAGGACGACGAGTCCTGATCCAAGGCCCGCGTATGGGCCCGGATGCCGCCAAATGGCGGATTGACCGGGGCGGTTTCGGCCCCGCTTCACCCGGGCCCGGATGGGCCACAAAAAAACTCTGAATGATGGTGCATTTTGCACTTGCAGCCTGCTCCATCGTCCCTTAAACGACCACTCACACCGGATGAAGCAACAGCCAAGCCGGATGTGAATGGGGCCTTAGCTCAGTTGGGAGAGCGCTTGCATGGCATGCAAGAGGTCAGGGGTTCGACTCCCCTAGGCTCCACCATTCACCCCAAGACATTATAAACTGTTCAGCCTTCTGGACGTGTATTTTGCGAGCCTCCCGCTTTCGACCTATGGGCAAATCAGGGATGCTCAGCCTGCGTCAATCCAAGGCGGTTCAATCCGGTCACCGTTCACCCGCACCTCATCCTGCTCATTGTCGAGCACGACAGGATTGTCGTAGATCTCCAGCGTCGGGCGCACACCAAAGCGCCCCTCCATCCAGTCCGCCCATCCTTCATTGAACCAGGCTTCGGCATCCGCACGGGTATCGAACTCGTAAATTCCACCACCACCTGCGTCGCTGTTGAGGAAATACTTACGCCTCAAACCCTTGACGTCGTGGAAAATCTTTGTCGCTTCAACGGATTGGCGGACAACCAGATCCGCATCCCGTTTCGGTCCTTCCAGCGGAATTCTGACGATGGCGATGATCATGACGATGGCCCTCCCCTGCTAGTTAATGGGCACGAGACAAGTCTAGGGCCATCGTCCGTTTCAAGACAATGACCCCTGTCAGCCTTGAGGCAGGGACTGTGTTATCGCCACGTCCAGCTTGTCGACCACCTCGGTGATCTGATCCCCCGAAATGATAAAGGGCGGCGCCAGAAGGATGTGATCGCCGTTGCGGCCATCGCGGGTGCCCGACATCGGATAGCAGATCAGCCCGGCTTCAAAAGCGGCCTTCTTGATCTTCCCCGCCAGCCCAAGTGACGGGTCAAAGGGCGTCTTGCTGTCGCGGTCACGGACCAGCTCGATGCCCCGGAACAGACCACGCCCGCGAATGTCGCCGACATTGGGATGCTGGCCGAACCGCTCCTGCAGGGCAGATTGCAGGCGATCGCCCATTGCCGCGCAGCGAGTCACCAGATCCCGCTCCAGCATCTGGCTCACCACCGCCAGCCCGGCGGCTGTGGCCACCGGATGGCCGATATAAGTATGCCCGTGTTGGAAAAAGCCGCTGCCGCCTTCAATGGACTCGTAGATCTGGCGGGAGCACAGCATCGCCCCGATCGGCTGATAACCGGCGCCCAACCCCTTTGCGATACACAGGATGTCGGGCGCGACACCGTCGGCGTCACAGGCAAACAGATGACCGGTGCGCCCCATGCCGCACATGACCTCATCCAGGATCAGCAGCACGCCATATTTGTCGCAGATCTCGCGGATGCGTTTGAAATAGCCTTCGACCGCAGGTACCGCCCCGGATGTGGCGCCCACTACTGGTTCGGCCATGAAGGCCATCACGGTTTCGGGGCCAAGACGCAGGATCTCCGCCTCCAGTTCGTTCGCGGCGCGCTGGCCATAGTCAAAACTGCTCTCGCCCTCGGCCCGGTCCACATATTCATAACAAGGCGCGATATGGGACACGCCGATCAGAAGCGGATCGAATTGCTGCCGCCGCCAGGCATTGCCCCCCGCCGCCAAGGCGCCAAGCGTGTTGCCGTGATAGCTTTGCCGCCGGGCAATCAGGTGCCGCCGCTCCGGCTCCCCGTTTTCCAGGAAATACTGGCGTGCCAGCTTGATCGCCGCCTCGGTCGCCTCGGATCCGCCAGAGACAAAATAGACCCGGTCCAGATCGCCCGGCGCATTGGCTATCAGCAGATCGGCGAGCGCCTCGGCCGGTTCCGAGGTCATGAACCCGGTATGGGCAAAAGCCAGCTGTCCCACCTGCTGCTGCACCGCCGCGATGACCGCCGCATCGGAATGGCCAAGGCAGGACACCGCCGCGCCACCCGATCCGTCGAAATACCGCTTTCCTGTTGAATCAATGAGGTAACAGCCATCGCCCCCCACGGCAGTGGGCAGGTTCGCCTTGGTATGACGGGGAAATACATGAGACATTTTCAGCCCTCCTTGAGGCTGTGACCGGCATCCTGTGCGGCCCTGACCAGCGCCGCTACCGAGGCTGCATTGTCCTGCAGCATCTCGCCCTCCGGCGTTTCAATATTATTCTCAAATCCGATTCGCGCATCCCCTCCGGCAGCAATCGCCGCCAGCAGGCAGGCCCGTTCGTTGCGGCCAAAGGCGCAGGCGGTCCAGTTGAGTCTCAGATCCGCTGCCGCCGACAGAAACCCGGCCATATCCTCCGGCTGCCCCAGCACCGGCGGTGCGTAGCTTCCGAGGACAAAGATCGCATCGCGCATCGAGGGCGGCACCGTGCCATCGCCGTACCATTCCTTCAGCTGCGCGATACAGGACGCCCCATACAGGATGTGCTGAACCCGCGTTCCGACCTCAGCACTAAATGCATAGGCCCGCGCGGCTACTGCCAGATCCCGCGCCATTTCCCGGACCGAGACCGAGGCCGCCGCCGGGCGCAGCTGCATCAGGCAATGTAACTGGTCCTTGGGAGAGAAGAGACCCGCGCTTTCGGTGGTGATCTGCACCTTCATGCCGGGCGCCGCCTCCTGCACCGCTTCCATCACCGTGCGATAGCGCCCGGCGTCCAGCGAATGCTGGCCCTCCTCATCCCGCACATGCAGGTGCAGCGCCCCTGCCCCGGCCACATAACAGTCCGCGGCCGTCTGCGTGATTTCCTCAGGTGTCACCGGCAGGTTCAAATGATCCCGCTTGCCACGCCGTGCCCCACTCGGGGCAACCATCACTGTGAACTCCGTCACGCCCATTCTCCGCTGGCCAATGCTGCGCCCGACCATGATGGGAAAAATGCGCGCTCTCAATTAGCACACGAAAGAACACACGTTCTTTTGATCTGCACCGGATCGCGATATACTGGAAAAACCCGCGTTTATCCCAGGATCACCCGCCCCGGAACACTGCCACGCCCGATTTTCGGGCAACCTGCCGGGCCACATGCGGAAAACCGCTGGAGCATAACGGCGCACCCAAGGCAAAGAACGTAAGTTCTGCCCTTGAAAACAGGGGCCTGATGCGGGCGGCGCAGGAAACCCACTGCACTGGCCACAAAGCTCATCACCATCTGGACCTAGTGCAAGCGGCAGATTTGGCGTTTCGTCAAACTCAGAAAAGTCCGGCTGGGTGTTTTGCGCGCCGGACCAGAACACCACTATTTAGGGAAGGACATGTCATGGACGGCACGTTCAACGAAAACGACCTCAGCCGGGTGATCGACGCCGACAAGGCGCATGTCTGGCACCACCTGATCCAGCACAAACCTTTTGAGACCAGCGATCCCCGGATCATCGTCGAAGGCAAAGGCATGCGGGTCTGGGACCAGAACGGCAAGGAATGGCTGGACGCGGTCTCCGGTGGGGTCTGGACGGTGAACGTCGGCTATGGCCGCGAGGAAATCTGCAAAGCGGTCTATGACCAGCTGATGAAGCTTTGCTATTTCGCGCAGTCCGCAGGTTCCATCCCCGGTTCGCTCTTTGCCGAAAAGCTGATCGAGAAGATGCCCGGCATGAGCCGCGTCTACTACAACAACTCCGGCTCCGAGGCGAACGAGAAAGCCTTCAAGATGGTGCGCCAGATCGCGCACAAGAAATACGGCGGCAAGAAGCACAAGATCCTTTACCGCGACCGCGATTACCACGGCTCCACCCTGGCGGCGATGTCGGCGGGCGGCCAGGATGAGCGCAACGCCCAATACGGCCCCTTCGCCCCCGGTTTCGTGCGCGTGCCCCACTGCATGGAATACCGCAAGCACGAGCTGGGTCTTGAGCATCTCTCGGGCGAGGAATTCGGCATCGCGGCCGCCAACCTGATCGAAGAGGTGATCCTGCGCGAAGGCCCCGACACCATCGGCGCCCTCTGCCTGGAACCCGTCACTGCTGGTGGCGGCGTGATCGAGGCCCCCGAAGGCTATTGGCCGCGGGTGCAGGAGATCTGCAAGAAATATGACATCCTGCTGCACATCGACGAGGTGGTTTGCGGCATCGGCCGCACCGGCACCTGGTTCGGATACCAGCATTACGGCATCCAGCCCGATTTCGTCACCATGGCCAAGGGCGTTGCCTCGGGCTATGCCGCGATTGCCTGCATGGTCACCACCGAAGAAATCTTCGAGATGTTCAAGGACGACGCGGACGATCCGATGAACTATTTCCGCGATATCTCCACCTTCGGCGGCTGCACCGCTGGTCCCGCTGCCGCCCTGGCCAACATGCAGATCATCGAAGACGAGGGCCTGCTCGACAACTGCACCGCCATGGGCGAGCGGATGATGAACAACCTCAAGGCGCTGCAGGAAAAACACCCCGTGATCGGCGATGTGCGCGGTAAGGGTCTGTTCCTCGGCACCGAACTGGTCACCGACCGCGAAAGCAAGGAACCGGTGGACGAGAAACAGGCACAGGCCGTCGTGGCCGAGGTCGGCGCCCAGGGCGTTATCATCGGCGTCACCAACCGTTCGATCCCCGGCAAGAACAACACCCTCTGCTTCAGCCCGGCACTGATCGCAACGGCCGAGGATATCGACGCCATCACCGATGCGGTGGACGTGGCCCTGACCAAGGTCTTTGGCTGATTAAGACAATTGGACTACTTAGATTTTTGAAAGGCGGCTCTTTGCACCGGGCCGCCTTTCGCTTTTTCTGGCGGGGCGACACAGCACAAGGAACCCCGCCATGCCCGGCCCTCTCTGGATGACAGCATCCACCCTGACCTCGGACAAGGTGACACTGGCACCGCTCACACAGGATCACGCCCCGGATCTGGCAGAGGCTGCGGACGATGGCACCCTGCACCGGCTCTGGTATACCGCCGTTCCTGCGCCGGACCGGGTCCCGGCAGAGATTGACCGCCGCCTCACGCTTCAGGAGGCAGGATCCATGGTGCCTTTCGCCATCCTCGACCCACAGGGCCGCGCCGTGGGCATGACTACCTATATGAATATCGACCACGGCAACCGCCGCGTCGAAATCGGCTCCACCTGGTACCGCAAATCGGTACAGCGCACCGGGATCAACACCGCCTGCAAGCTCATGATGCTGCGCCACGCATTCGAAGACCGCGATGCCATCGCGGTGGAATTCCGCACCCACCGCCTCAACCGGCAAAGCCGCGCCGCAATCGAACGGCTCGGCGCCCAGCTCGACGGTATCCTGCGGGCGCACATGATCATGCCCGACGGCAGCCTGCGTGATTCCGCTGTCTACTCCATAACCGCCGCCGATTGGCCCGCGGTCCGCGCAAACCTGGAATTCATGACCCAAAGGTGATCCCCCCGCGGGTCAAGGAGGCCGCAAGGCCCCGCCGTCAGACGGCTTGTCCTTGACGCGCAAATCTTAAGACACTCGAAAACGGCCCTTACGGGGCAGGTCTGCCCCGTAAGGGCCATCTCAGCAAGAAAGAGCGCCGCGCGTCAGCGCGGCGCCTGGCCCAACGGGAGAGGGGCAATCTTCGATTGCCACGATCCGGGCGGGAGCGCCCCGCCCGCGCGCTCTCACAGCATCTGAAACAGAATGCCGGACAGGATTGCACCACTGACACCCAGCCCCAGATAGGCGGCAAAGACCTGCGGTTTCACCAGCGACCAGACCGCAGCCATGGCCGGGATCGAACTCACCGCACCGGCAATCATAAAGGCCATGGCCGCCCCAGCGCTCATCCCCTGCTCCATCAGCCCCGCCAGCAGCGGCGGCGCTACGTAGGAGTTGAGGTAGGCCGGCATGCCCACCAGCGCGGCCACGGCAATCGGCACCACGCCTTCACCGCCGACCAGACCCGCAATGACATCCGCCGGGACATAGGACACAAGCAGCGCCTCCAGGACATAGGCCAGCGCCAGCCACTTCAGCAGGAACAGACCGTTGGCGACAAATTCGCTGCGGAACCGTTGCCGACGCTCAGGTTCGGACCAGAAGGCCCAGACCGGCTTTGCATCGGCCTTTGGCGCACCGCAGCCGCAACAGCTGGTTTTCTGCACCTGTTTTAGCGGGTTTGCAAAGACACCATGGCCCATCAGCGCCTTGATGGCAAAGCCCCCGAACAACCCCAGCGCCACGGCAGCAACCGCCTTGCCGATGGCAAAGGGCCAGCCCAGCGCCCCAGCAGTGATCAGCAACGTCGGCGGATCGATCAGCGGCGAGGACAGCCAGAAGGCCATGACAGCCGACAACGGCGCGCCCAAAGCCAGCAGCCCGGCGATAAAGGGAATGACCTCGCAGGAACAGAAGGGCGCCAGTCCGCCAAACACCGCCGCAAGAAAGATCATCCGCACCTCGCGCCCCTCAAAGGCCCGCGCCACCAGAGCTTCGGCGCCGGTTGCCTTCAGATACGCCAGCAGCAGCACCGCAAACAGGATGTAACGACCGGTATGGGCCAGCGCATTCAGCGCAAAGATCACAATGGTCTGGAAATTTCCCATATCCAGCACCGCAACAGAAACCAGCAGCGCCACGATCACGGCCCAGGGCGTTTTGAGCCAGCGCATCAGCGCCTGCGAGGCCCCAAGATTTTGAGTGAGATCAGCCATCGTTTGCAGCCTCCTGCATTTGATCCGAGCAGCATTCACAGAGAATGAAGTCCGCCAGCGCCCGCAGCCGGTCGAAATCGGCCCGGCTAATCGTCGCGCGTCCCACCTTCTCCTGCACCACGACACCGGCGCCCGAAAGAAATTTCAAATGATGCGCCAGCGTCGAGGGCGCGATGCCCGTGCGGGTCTGAATGTCCTGCACCCGCAATCCATCGCGCCCTGCCCGAACCAGACAGCGCAGAACCTTCAGACGCGCCTCTGACCCCATGGCCGCAAAACCACCTGCTGCTTCTTCCCACTGCATGACATGCCCCATTAAAACCATAAAACTAGTTATTTCGATTCAACGCTCAAAATCAAGCTCAAAAAATCATCTGGGACGGTAAGTCCAGATTGCGCTCCCCCTAAGGCCAGCCTACTGTCCCGGAATGGCCATTTCCGTCGACACATTCTTTCTCAACCCGGATGCGCAGGGCACGCTTCAGGCGCAGATCCAGGAGATGATCGCCGAAGGCGTTCTGTCGGGCCGTTTCCGGGTCGGAGAGAAGCTGCCATCCTCGCGCAAACTGGCCAGCCACCTTGGCATCAGCCGCATCACCGTGACGCTGGCCTATACGGAACTTCTGGCCAATGACTATCTGACGTCGCGCGGGCGGTCTGGGTATTACGTCTCGGAAAACGCGCCGGTGCCGCCCAGTTACACGCCGCCGCAACGCTCTGATGACGCGGTAGACTGGTCGCAGGCCATTGCCCGCACCTTTACCGGTGGCGATACGCCCCGCAAACCGCGGGACTGGCGCAACTACCGCTATCCTTTCATCTATGGTCAGGCCGATGCCTCGCTGTTTGATCATGCCAACTGGCGGCTTTGCGCGCTGCGGGCGCTGGGGCAGAAAGACTTTGCCGCGCTGACCAACGACTATTTCGATCAGGATGATCCCCTGCTGATCGAATATATCGCCCGCCACACCCTGCCACGCCGTGGTGTCACCGCCCGCCCCGAGCAGATCCTGATCACCCTCGGGGCGCAGAATGCCCTGTGGCTGGTGATCCAGCTTTTGCTGAACCGGGGGCGCAAAGCGGCGATCGAGGATCCGACCTATTACACCCTGCGCGATCAGCTCACCCATGTGCGCTGCCAGATGGATTGCATTCCGGTGGATGCCGACGGCCTACCGCCGGAGCAGATCGCGGAAGACACCGACGTGATCTTCTGCACCCCGAGCCACCAAAGCCCGACCACCGCCACAATGCCCATGGCCCGGCGCAAGCAACTGCTGGAGCGCGCCCGCGAGATCGACGCGGTGATTGTCGAGGACGACTACGAGTTCGAGATGTCCTTCCTCGGCGCCCCCTCCCCGGCGCTCAAATCCCTCGATACCGACGGGCGCGTGGTCTATGCCGGCAGCTTTTCCAAATCGTTGTTTCCGGGGCTGCGACTGGGCTATCTGGTAGGCTCCGAAAGCTTCATCCGTCAGGCCCGCGCCCTGCGCGCCAGCGTGCTGCGCCACCCGCCTGGGCACATTCAGCGCACTGTCGCCTATTTCCTCTCCCTCGGTCACTACGATTCCCAGATCCGTCGCACCGCCAAGGAACTGCACAACCGCCGCCTGGTCATCGAAGAGGCCATCGCCGCGCATGGGCTGTCGATCTCGGGTGTTGGCGTCTACGGTGGCTCATCTCTCTGGATGCGCGCGCCGGAGGGCGTCGATACCGCCGCAGCAGCAGAACGCCTGAGGGAAAAGAGCGTCATCATCGAACCCGGCGCGCCCTTCTTTGCGCCCCAACACCGCAAGCAGAACTATTACCGGCTGGGCTATTCCTCGATCCCGGCAAGCCGTATCGAACCGGGGCTGGCGCTGCTGTCCGAGGCGCTGAAACCGTCCTGAGGTTGCCGCGGCCACAGGCGCGCATGCGTTTTCTGCAACCGCGATACACCCCCATCAGGCCGCGCCATATCTGGCCCTAATCCGGACAGGTATCTGGCCCTAACCCCCCCCCTTCCGACAGCCTAAACCGGATGTAACGCCCGGCGCCGGCCCGGCCCTGTCAGCGTCTCATCAGGAGAACACACCATGAAAATGACCACCGAGGAAGCCTTTGTCAAAACCCTGCAAATGCATGGGATTGAACATGCTTTCGGGATTATCGGCTCGGCGATGATGCCGATTTCGGACCTGTTTCCCAAGGCAGGCATCACCTTCTGGGACTGCGCGCATGAAGGCAGCGCCGGCATGATGGCCGATGGCTACACCCGCGCCACCGGCAAGATGTCGATGATGATCGCCCAGAACGGCCCTGGCATCACCAACTTTGTCACCGCCGTCAAAACCGCCTACTGGAACCACACCCCGCTGCTGCTGGTCACCCCGCAGGCAGCGAACAAGACCATCGGTCAAGGCGGTTTCCAGGAAGTCGAGCAGATGAAACTGTTCGAGGACATGGTCGCCTATCAGGAAGAGGTGCGCGATCCTTCCCGCGTGGCCGAAGTTCTGAACCGGGTCATCATGCAGGCCAAACGCGCCTCGGCCCCGGCGCAACTGAACATCCCGCGCGATATGTGGACCCAGGTCATCGACGTTGCTCTGCCCGCCATCGTCGAATTCGAACGCCCCACCGGGGGCGAAACCGCGCTAGCGCAGGCGGCTGAGCTGCTGTCGAACGCCAAGAACCCTGTGATCCTGAACGGTGCCGGTGTGGTGCTGTCCAAGGGTGGCATCGCCGCCTCCAAGGCGCTGGCCGAACGTCTCGATGCCCCCGTCTGCGTCGGCTACCAGCACAATGACGCCTTCCCCGGATCGCATCCGCTGTTCGCAGGTCCGCTTGGCTACAACGGCTCAAAGGCCGGTATGGAACTGATCAAGGAAGCCGATGTGGTGCTCTGCCTTGGCACCCGGCTCAACCCCTTCTCGACCCTGCCCGGCTATGGGATGGAATATTGGCCCACCGAAGCCAAGATCATTCAGGTCGACATCAACCCGGACCGCATCGGCCTGACCAAACCGGTCACGGTCGGCATCGTTGGCGATGCTGCCAAGGTGGCAACGACGATCCTGAACCAGTTGAGCGACAGCGCAGGCGACGAAGGCCGCGCGGATCGCAAGGCGCGGATCGCCGAAGCCAAGTCCCGCTGGGCGCAGCAGCTCAGCTCGATGGATCACGAGGATGACGATCCCGGTACCACCTGGAATGAACGCGCCCGCGCCGACAAACCGGATTGGATGAGCCCCCGCATGGCCTGGCGCGCGATCCAATCGGCGCTGCCCCGCGAGGCGATCATCTCTTCCGACATCGGTAACAACTGCGCCATCGGCAACGCATATCCGTCCTTTGACGAGGGCCGCAAATATCTGGCGCCGGGACTGTTCGGTCCCTGCGGATACGGTCTGCCTGCCGTGGTCGGCGCCAAGATCGGCTGCCCGGACGTGCCGGTTGTCGGCTTCTCCGGCGACGGTGCCTTTGGCATCGCCGTGAACGAGCTGACCGCGATCGGCCGCGATGAATGGCCCGCTGTCACTCAGGTGGTATTCCGCAACTACCAGTGGGGCGCAGAGAAACGGAACTCGACCCTGTGGTTCGATGACAACTTTGTCGGCACCGAGCTGGATCAGCAGGTCTCTTATGCCGGGATCGCCAATGCCTGCGGCCTGAAAGGCGTCGTCGCCCGTACCATGGAAGAGCTGACCGCTGCGTTGGCACAGGCGGTCGAGGACCAGAAGAACGGCATCACTACCCTCATCGAGGCGATGATCAACCAGGAACTGGGTGAACCCTTCCGCCGCGACGCCATGAAGAACCCGGTCGAGGTCGCCGGGATCTCTGCCGACGACATGCGTCCGCAGCAGGTCGGCTGAACGCAATGATGCTGCCCTTTGATCTGCCATTTGATCTGAATGGAGGTCAGGGCGCCTATCTGGCCGCCGCATTGTTTGTGGCGGCCTTTATCCGTGGCTATTCGGGATTTGGATTCTCCGCGATCTTTATCATTCTGGCAGCGCTGGTGACCAACCCACTGCCGCTGATCCCGGTGGTCTTTGCTTGTGAAATCACGATGACCGCCTTTCAGGCGCGCGGCATCCGGCCTCATATCGACTGGCAGCGGGCACTGTTGCTGCTGGGCGGGGCCGCCATTGCCACGGTTCCCGCCATCGCAATCATGTCCCGCCTGGGCGAAGATCAGGCCCGGCTTGCCATATCGGCACTTGTGCTGATGCTAAGCCTCATCCTGCTCAGCGGCTGGCAGCTGCGCCGCCCCATCGGGGGCAAAGGCAACCTCGGCGTCGGTCTTGTGGCCGGCATTGCCAACAGCGCCGGTGTCGGCGGCCTGCCCGCTGCCGCGTTTCTGACCGCTCAGCCGATCCCCCCTGCCATATTCCGCGCCACCATGATCGTGTTCCTGACCGGCATCGACATGATGGCCCTGCCGGTGATGGCGGCAAACGGGCTGACCGGGGTCGACACGCTTTTCGGTGTGCTGCTTGCCTTTCCCATCCTTGGGGCCGGGATCTGGACCGGCAGCCAGCGCTTTGCCAGCGCCGACCAGAAGAATTTCCGCCGTGGTATCGTGCTGTTGCTGACCGTGCTTTCGGTGCTGAACATCGTGCGGGTGCTCTGATGGCCGATGCACGGGTTCTGATCCTCAATGCCGGATCTTCTTCCATCAAATTCGCTGTCTTCGACAGCGCGTTCGAAGAGCACGTGCAGGGTCTTGCCGACGGGATCGGCGGTGCCTCGCGGCTGATCGTGGACGGCGCCGAGACCGAAATCCCCTTTATCGACCATAAGGCCGCGCTTTCGGCCATCCTGAACGCGCTGGCGGATCGCGGGATCACGGCAGGTAGCCTGACGGCGGTGGGTCACCGGGTGGTGCATGGCGGGCGCAATCTGACCGCCCCCACTCGCATCACGCCCGAGGTCCGCGCCGAGATCGCTGATTGCACGCCGCTGGCGCCGCTGCATAATCCGCACAGCCTGGCCGCCATCGACACAATGGGGGAACTCGCCCCGGACCTGCCGCAGTTCGCCAGTTTCGACACCTCGTTCCACGCCACCAATCCCGATGTGGCGACACGCTATGCCATCCCGCGGATGATCGAAACGAAGGGCATCCGCCGCTATGGCTTCCATGGGCTGTCCTACGCGGCACTGGTGCGGCGCCTGCCGGACCTCTCTGGTGATAAACTACCCGCCCGGCTGCTGGCCTTTCATCTGGGCAATGGCGCCTCGCTTTGTGCTATCCGGGGCGGGCAATCCATCGCCACCACCATGGGCTATTCACCGCTGGACGGGCTGACCATGGGTACCCGGTCGGGCGGCATCGATGCCAACGCAGTTCTGCGCCTCGTGGAAGACAACGGGCTGGAACGCACCAAGGCGATCCTCAATCACGAAAGCGGGCTTCTGGGCCTATCGGGTGGCAAATCCGACATGCGCAAGCTGATGCTAGACCCCAGCGCCGACAGCGCCTTTGCCATCGATCACTTCTGCTACTGGACCCTTCGTCATGCGGGCAGCCTGATTGCCGCGCTCGAAGGGCTCGACGCCATCGCATTCACCGGCGGCATCGGAGAGAACGCCACCGCCATCCGCGCGCGAGTTCTGCGGGGCCTTGAATGGATTGGTGTGCGTATGGACCCCGATGCCAATGAGGCCCGTCAGATGGCGCTGCATTGCCAGTCTTCGGCGGTGAAAATCTGGGTGATCCCGGCGGATGAAGAGCGGCAGATCGCAATGGACGCCCTTGCCCTGCTGCCGGAGGCGGCATGAACCGCGCCCGGCATATCCCTCAGACCTGCGCGGCAGTCAGCACCGTTGCCGCGACGATGTCGTCAACGCTGGCGCCCCGGCTAAGATCGCAGACCGGGCGGGCAAAGCCCTGCAGGAACGGCCCCAGCGCCTGCGCACCTGCCAGTTCCTGGCACAGCTTGTACCCGATATTGCCCGCATCCAAGGACGGGAAGATTAGCACGTTGGCATCCAGAGCCTCGATCCCCTTCTTGGCGGCGATGGCACCGTTCAGCGCCGCATCCGCCTGCACCGGCCCAGCAAAGCCTGCAAGCTCGGCTGCTTCGCGCACCCGCGCCACGCTGTCGCCGTCACCCGATGTGCCGGTGGAAAAGGACAGCATCGCCACCCGCGCCGTGCCCAGCAGGGCCTTGGCGGAGGCCGCCGAAGCGCGTGCGATATCGGCAAGTTGCGCCGCATCGGGTGCTACATTCACCGCGCAGTCAGCAAAGACCAGTTCGCGCCCATCCGGGAACACCATCAGGAAGAACGACGAGGGCAAGGACACCCCGTCGGCCAGCCCGATGCCGATGCTGGCGGCCTCGATCACCCGGCGGGTGGGAACATCGGCGCCTGCGACCATCGCATCTGCCTCGCCCAGCGCAACCATCGCGGCAGCGCGGTACAAGGGTTTGGAAACCATGCGTTTTGCGATCACCTCTTTCAAGCCGCGCGCGGCGACCAGCGCCTCCACATGGGCCTCGGACGGCTCCGCCAGTGGCAAGGGTTCGCACAGGCCTTCGGCCCGCAGGCGCTGCGTGGCCTCTGCCACCCGCGCGTCTTCCATCTCCGGGAAAACCACACGTGCCCGCCGTGCCTTTGCCGCCTCAAATGCATTTTCCAGAACAGTCATATCATTCTCCCTTACCCCACGAAGGAGCCAGCAATGAGCGAAAACGTCAAGATCAACCGCGGCCTGAAGGGCGTCTACTTTGAACGCTCCGGCGTTTCAGATATTGATGGGGCCAAGGGCGAGTTGAGCTATCGCGGCTATTCCATCCACGATCTGGCTACCCATTCCACCTTTGAAGAGGTCTGTTACCTGCTGATCTACGGCGAGCTGCCAACCGCAGGGCAACTGGCGGATTTCGATGCCGATCTGAAAGCGGCGCGGGTGCTGCCGGATGAGATCCACGCCATCATCCGCGGCTGCAAGGACGGCCACCCGATGGATGTGCTGCGCACCTGTGTGTCGGCCCTTGCAGCGTTAGAGCCTGCCAGCCAGCAGGTCGGCGAGGAAGCCTTCCTCGCCAATGGCGTGCGTCTGACCAGCCAGGTGCCGATGATCATCGCCGCGCATGAAGCAATCCGCAACGGCCGCGATCCGGTGGCGCCCGACATGACCCTTGGCCATGCGGCCAACTGGCTGTGGATGCTGAAGGGAGAGAAACCCAGCGCGGATGCCGCGCGCCTGGCGGATGTGGATTTCATTCTGCACGCCGAACACGGCTCCAACGCCTCCAGCTTTGCTGCCCGCGTCACAGTCGGGACCGAGGCTAATCTTCATGGCGCCATCGTCACGGCGCTGTCGACCCTCGCGGGTCCAGCCCACGGCGGCGCCGCCGAGGACGTGATGAAAATGGTCCACGAGATCGGCACCCCGGACAAGGCCGCCGCCTACGTGAAGGCCAAGCGCGCGGCGAAAGAAGCCGTCACCGGCTTTGGCCACCGGGTCTACCGCAAGGAAGATCCCCGCGCTCGCCACATGCGCGAAGGCCTGCGCAAGCTGGGCGAGGAAATGGGCGCCCCCGAGTGGTACGAAATCCTACAGGCGGTGGTCGAGGCCATGTCTCCCTATGCGCGCCACGGGCTCAATGTGAATGTCGACTTCTATTCCGGCGTGATCTACCAGCTGCACGGCATCCCGATGGACCTATACGTGCCGATCTTTGCCATCGGGCGCATGCCCGGCTGGGTGATCCAATGCATCGAGCAACAGCGCGGCAATATCCTGATCCGACCGCTGACGCTGTACAACGGGCCGGAACCACGCGGTTATGTGCCGATCGCAGATCGCTGATCCCCACCAATACGATTTCAAAGAACAGATTCCCGAAAAAGCCGGGAAAAACAGAAAACTCTCGCGCGGCAGACTGATCCGACCTAGCCTGCCCCGACGCGACGAACAGGGATGACCCATGGGTTTCAACCAGCCTCAGATCGACACCTCGCCCCCGGTTTCCGAGGAGATCCGCCAGACCACCTGCTACATGTGCGCCTGCCGCTGCGGCATCAACGTGCACATGAAGACAGGCAGCGATGGCAAGAAACAGGTGGCCTATATCGAGGGCAACCGCGACCACCCGGTGAACAAGGGTGTCCTTTGCGCCAAGGGCAGCGCTGGCATCATGCAGCACAACGCGCCCTCGCGGCTGCGTGCGCCGCTGAAGCGGGTCGGCCCGCGCGGGTCAGGACAGTTCGAGGAAATCACCTGGGACGAGGCGCTGGATCTGGCGGCCTCCTGGATGCAACCGCTGCGCAAGAATGCACCAGAGAAGCTGGCGTTTTTCACCGGCCGCGATCAGTCGCAGAGCTTCACCAGTTTCTGGGCGCAGAATTTCGGCACTCCTAACTATGCCGCGCACGGCGGCTTTTGCTCGGTCAATATGGCGACGGCTGGCATCTACACAATGGGCGGTGCCTTCTGGGAATTCGGTCAGCCCGACTGGGATCACACCAAGCTGTTCATGCTGTTCGGCGTGGCCGAGGATCATGATAGCAACCCGATCAAGATGGGCATTGGCCGGATCAAGGCGCGCGGCGCGCGGGTGATCGGAGTCAACCCGATCCGCACCGGCTATAACGCGGTGGCGGATGACTGGGTCGGCATCACGCCGGGCACCGACGGGCTGTTCATCCTCTCCATGGTGCACGTGCTGCTGAAGGCCGGTAAGATCGATCTAGATTACCTCAGCCGCTACACCAATGCGCCGGTGCTGGTAAACGCCAGCGACGGACCTGAACAGGGCCTGTTCCTGCGCGATGAGACTGGCAAGGAGCTGGTGATCGACCGCAATACCGGCAAGCTGACCCCCTTTGACCAGCCCGGCGTGCGCCCGGACCTGCATGCCACCTACCGCCATGCCGGTGTCACCCACCGGCAAGTGTTCCACCTGATGGCTGAACGGTATCTGTCTGATGACTACGCCCCTGAAACCGTGGCCGAGCAATGCGGCATCCCCGCCAGCCGCATTCGCGCCATTGCCGCCGAAATCGCCCGCGTCGCCTTTGACGAGACGTTCGAGCTTG
The DNA here is from genome assembly GCF_041008775.1 of Pseudophaeobacter sp. C1-32P7. Taxonomy (NCBI): domain Bacteria; kingdom Pseudomonadati; phylum Pseudomonadota; class Alphaproteobacteria; order Rhodobacterales; family Roseobacteraceae; genus Pseudophaeobacter; species Pseudophaeobacter sp. C1-32P7. The sequence continues at coordinate 152,815 of NZ_JAXGFR010000009.1, forward strand.
ATCAGGAGTGGACCGATTTCCGCGGCGAGACGCACAAGACGATGGTGGGGCGCCCGGTATCCTTCCACTCCATGCGCGGGGTCTCGGCCCATGCCAACGGGTTCCAGACCTGCCGTGCGCTGCACGTCCTGCAGATCCTTCTGGGCACGGTCGAGGTACCCGGTGGTTTCCGCTTCAAACCGCCCTACCCCAAGCCCGCGACCGCGCATCCCAAACCGCACTGCGGCGTGAAACCCGACTGCGCGCTGGATGGCCCGCATCTGGGGTTTGTGCATGGCCCCGATGACTTGGCCCTCTGCAAAGACGGCAGCCCGGCCCGCATCGACAAGGCTTTCACCTGGGAAAACCCGATGAGCGCCCATGGCCTCATGCATATGGTGATCTCCAACGCCCATGCAGGCGATCCATACAAGATCGACACACTGTTCATGTATATGGCGAATATGTCGTGGAACTCCTCGATGAACACCCGCGGGGTGATCGAGATGCTGACCGACACGGACGAGGACGGCGAGTATGTCATTCCGCGCATCATCTACTCGGACGCCTATTCATCCGAAATGGTGGCCTATGCCGACCTGATCCTGCCCGACACCACCTATCTGGAGCGGCACGATTGTATCTCGCTGCTCGACCGCCCGATCTGCGAGGCGGATGCCGCTGCCGATGCCATCCGCTGGCCCGTGGTCGAACCCGACCGGGATGTGCGCGGGTTCCAGACCGCGCTGGTGCAGCTGGCGAACCGGATGAAACTGCCCGGTTTCACCAATCAGGACGGCAGCGCGAAATATCAGGATTACGCCGATTATATCGTCAACCACGAGCGTAAGCCCGGCATCGGCCCGCTGGCGGGATGGCGCGGCGATGGCGAACAGTCCGGGCGCGGCGCGGTGAACCCTGAACAACTCGACCGCTATATCGAGAATGGCGGATTTCACGTCAGCCATATCCCCGATGCGGCGCTCTACTACAAACCCTGGAACTGCGCCTATCAGGACTGGGCCGTGGGCATGGGGATCTATGACAAGCCCGAACCCTATCTGTTCCAGCTGTATGTGGAGCCGATGCGGAAATTCCAGCTGGCCGCCGAAGGATATGGGGAGCGCCAGCCCCCCGACCATCTACGCAAGCGGATCAAGGCCACCATGGATCCGCTGCCGATCTGGTACGAAACAGACCAGCAGGGCAACGAAGGGTTCACCGTCAACGCCCTCACCCAGCGCCCGATGGCGATGTATCATTCCTGGGGCAGCCAGAACGCTTGGCTGCGGCAGCTCCATGGGCGTAATCCCCTTTACGTGCCGACGAAACTGATGCGTGAGAACGGCCTGTCGGATGGGGACTGGGCGCGGGTCACCTCTCCGCACGGAGAGATCACCGTGCCGGTGATGGAGATGGCTGCGCTGAATGAAAACACGGTGTGGACCTGGAACGCCATCGGCAAGCGTAAGGGCGCCTGGGCGCTCGATAAAAACGCACCGGAAGCGACAAAGGGCTTCCTGCTCAATCACCTGATCCACGAGCTTTTACCCCCAAAGGGCGATGGACTTCGCTGGGCAAACTCGGACCCGATCACCGGACAGGCGGCCTGGTTCGACCTTAAGGTGAAGATCGAAAAGGTCGCCCCACCGGATGGCATCGCAGAAAGCCAGCCCGCGCTTGATCCGATTGCATCTCCGGTGGGCACCGGTCCGGACACACTGACATGGAAGGTAGGCAAATGACCGAGCTTCCCACACAGACAAATCGCAAGATGGGGCTGGTGATCGACCTTGATACCTGCGTCGGCTGCCATGCCTGCGTGATCTCCTGCAAAGGCTGGAACACCGAAAACTACGGCGCGCCGCTGTCGGATCAGGACCCCTATGGCGCCGATCCCTCGGGTACCTTCCTCAACCGGGTGCATTCCTATGAGGTGCAGCCGGAGCAAGGACATGCCCAGCTGGTGCATTTCCCGAAATCCTGCCTGCATTGCGAAGATGCACCCTGCGTCACCGTCTGCCCCACCGGCGCCAGCTACAAGCGGGTCGAGGATGGCATTGTTCTGGTCAATGAAAGCGACTGTATCGGCTGCGGGCTTTGCGCCTGGTCCTGCCCTTACGGTGCGCGCGAATTGGATCTGGCCGAGGGGGTGATGAAGAAATGCACCCTTTGCGTGGACCGCATCTATAACGACAACCTGCCCGAAGAGGATCGCGTGCCGTCCTGCGTGCGCACCTGCCCGGCGGGCGCACGGCATTTCGGGGATCTTGGCGATCCGGACAGCGAGGTTTCTCAACTGGTTGCGGAGCGCGGCGGCATGGATCTGATGCCGGAAATGGGCACCAAACCTGTGAACAAATACTTGCCGCCCCGCCCCAAGGACCGCATCGAGGACCAGATCGACATTCTGGCGCCGCTTCTGGCCCCCATCGCAGAGGAACCCAGCGGTTTCCTTGGCTGGCTCGACAAGGCGCTTGATAAACTGCCCGGAGGAGATCGCTGATGCATCCGGCCCCTTCCGTCATCATCTTCACCACCCTGTCCGGCCTCGGCTTTGGCCTGCTGGCCTTTCTTGGCCTTGGCATGCCTTCTGTCACCGGCTGGGTCGCCCTTGTCTTCTACCTCATCGCCTATGCGCTGGCCGTGGGCGGGCTTCTGGCCTCAACCTTTCACCTTGGTCATCCCGAACGCGCCTGGAAAGCCTTCAGCCAGTGGCGCACAAGCTGGCTCAGCCGCGAAGGCTGCACTGCCGTCGCCGCGCTGCTGGTCATGGGGCTGTATGCGGCTTGGGCTGTTTTCTGGGACGCTGATTGGCGCCTCCTCGGCCTTCTGGGCGCTGCGCTCAGCATCGGCACCGTTTTCACCACCGCGATGATCTATACGCAACTAAAGACAATCCCGCGCTGGCACAGCCCGCTGACGCCGCTGGTCTTTCTCAGCTTCGCAGTCGCGGGTGGCGCTCTACTGGCCGGTCGTGAGAGCCTTGCGCCCTGGCTTCTGGCGCTCGCCGGGGCAATCCAGTTGATCTATTGGGCCAAGACGGACAAGGCGCTGGCGCACTCCGGCACCGACATCGCCACCGCCACGGGGCTGGGCACTCACGGCAGCGTGCGCGCATTCGAGCCGCCCCATACGGGCAGCAATTACCTACTTCGGGAATTCGTCTATGTGGTGGGCCGCAAACACGCGCTGAAGCTGCGCATCATCGGCTTTGGCCTGGGGTTCGCGCTGCCGATTGCCCTGATGGTGATGCCGTTTGACAGCGTGATGATGAAACACCTGATGGCAGGCGTCGCGGTGCTGCTGCATATCGCAGGGATTGCCTGCCTGCGCTGGCTGTTCTTTGCCCAGGCTGAACATGTCGTCGGCCTCTACTACGGCAAACGCTGAACGCATCTGATTTGAACAACGAAAAAGGCGGCCCCGAAAGGAGCCGCCTTTTTAAATCGGAAAACCGGTTGGCCTTAGATCAGACCTGCGTGCTTCATGGCCGCGTCGATCGCTGCCTTGGTGCTGTCCTCCAGCGTGGTCAGCGGGCAGCGGACCTCTTCGCTGCACAGGCCCAGCTTGGACAGGCCGTATTTCGCGCCCACAAGGCCCGGCTCGATAAAGACCGCCTCGTGCAGGGGCATCAGGCGGTCCTGATAGTCCAGCGCGGTCTTGTAGTCGCCTGCAAGGGTCGCGGCCTGGAACTCAGCGCAGAGTTTCGGCGCCACGTTTGCGGTGACCGAGATGCAGCCAACGCCGCCATGGGCATTGAAGCCAAGCGCGGTTGCATCCTCACCCGACAGCTGGATGAAGTCGGGACCACACGAACCGCGCTGCTGGCTGACCCGGGCCAGATCGCCGGTGGCATCCTTGACGCCAACGATACGGGGCAGCTTGGCCAGCTCACCCATGGTCGCCGGTGTCATGTCGACGACCGAGCGGCCCGGAATGTTGTAGATCACGATCGGAATATCGGCGCAGTCGTGCAGGGCCTCAAAATGCGCCACCATACCGCGCTGGGTCGGCTTATTGTAATAGGGCGTCACCACCAGCGCCGCATCAGCACCGATACGCGCCGCAAACTCGACAAAACGAATCGCTTCGACGGTGTTGTTGGAGCCAGCGCCCGCGATGACTGGCACCCGGCCTGCAGTCGCCTTGACCACCTCGGCGATCACGGTCTCGTGCTCTTCATGGCTCAGCGTCGGGCTTTCGCCAGTGGTGCCAACGGGCACAATACCGGTCGAGCCCTGCTCGATATGCCATTCTACCAAGTGTTTGAGCGTATCCAGATCCAGCTCGCCGTTGCGAAACGGGGTGACGAGGGCTGGCATAGAGCCTTTGAACATGGGCACGCTCCCTTAGTTGCGAATGGTCGGCAGGCAAAGCGCCGCCGGAATAGTGGACTTGACCGGGTTTTGAGTTGATACCGGCGCGTCACGGATTATCGTCACAGCCTCTATCCCCGGTTCACGAGAAAATGCAAGACATGACACGCATTCTGGCCTTCATTCTGCTGCTCCTGCCCCTGCTTACTCCGCAGATAGCCCGGGCAGACAGGCTTGCTGACGCTCTGGAGCTGATCCGGGGGCAGCAATGGGACGCCGCCGGAGAGATGGCAGGCCCCGAAGCCACCGTCGCCCGCGACGTGATCGAATGGCACCGTCTGCGCGCGGGCGAAGGCTCGGCGCGCGATGTCATGGCCTTTTTGGCACGCCGCCCCGACTGGCCCGGCCTGCCCTATCTGCGGGAAAAAAGCGAAGCGGCACTGGCCACGGCCGACCGCGAGACCATTCTGTCATTCTACTCTGGCAACCGCCCCCAGACAGCCGAAGGCGCGCTGAGCCTTGGCCGCGCGCTGATCGCGGCGGGGCGCCGGGGCGATGGTGAGGCCGAAATCGTCATGGCCTGGCGCACCATGCCGATGACGTCCGAGGTACAGGACGCCTATCTCGCCGATTTCAGCACCCTGCTGCAACCGCATCATGCGGCGCGGCTGAACCGGCTCTTGTGGGACCGCCACCATGTCAGTGCGCCGCGCATGCTGGACCTGGTGCCGGACGGTCCGCGCAAGCTGGCCGAGGCCCGTCTGGCCCTGCAGCAGCGCACCCCGGGCGTCGATGCCAAGATCGCGGCGATCCCAGCGGATTTGCAGGATGATGCCGGTCTGGCCTACGACCGGTTCGACTGGCGCGACAAAAAAGGACGCCGCGAGGACGCCATCCAGATGCTAATGGATCGCAGCACCAGCGCCGACAAACTGGGAGCGCCGGAAAAATGGCTGCGCCGCCGCCGCGATCTGGCCCGGCAGGACATGCGGGACGGCAACCACGAACGCGCCTACCAGCTGGCCGCCCATCATTTTTCCACGCCCGAAGCAGGCTATGGCTATTCTGACTGCGAATGGCTGGCTGGCTATATTGCCCTGCGCAAGCTGAACGATCCCGGTCTGGCCGCAAAGCATTTCGAGCGCTTCCTCGCCTCGGTCGAAACCCCGATCTCGGTCGGGCGCGGCGGCTACTGGTTGGGCCGTGCCTATGCCGAGATGGGAGAAGTGAACAAGGCGCATGATGCCTATTCCCGGGCTGCCGCCTATCAAACCTCCTTTTATGGGATCCTCGCCGCCGACGCGCTTGGTCGACCTTTCGATCCGGATCTTGCCAATCCGCCTGCGCTGCCGGACTGGCGCAGTGCCCCCTACCTCAATTCCTCGGTCACCGAAGCGGGTCTGCTGCTGCTGCGCGCCGGAGAGGATGTGCTGGCCGAACGGTTCCTCACCCATCTGACCGAAAGCCTGCCGTCCGAGCAGGCCTTTCAGCTGGGTCAGATGGCGGTGGAAATGGACCGGCCACACCTGGCAGTGATGATCGGCAAACGCGCGGCACAATCCGGGATCGAGCTGAAAGGCGCCTATTACCCGCTGCACCCGGTGGCGAAAAAGGACCTGCCGATGGCGCCCGAGATGACCCTGGCCATCGCCCGGCGCGAAAGCGAATTCGACCCCGGCGTGATCAGCCACGCAGGCGCACGCGGGCTGATGCAGGTGATGCCCGCCACAGCAAAACTGGTGGCGAATGAACTGGGCATCCTGTCCGAGCACGAGACCGCCCGCCTGACCGCTGAATGGGACTATAACGCAACCCTTGGCGCGCAGTATCTTGCCCGTCTCGCCGAAGAGTTCGGTGGCAACGTGGTGATGATGGCAGCTGGCTATAACGCAGGCCCGCATCGCCCTGCGGCCTGGATGGAACGCTATGGCGACCCCCGCGACGGCACCCCGAACATCATCGACTGGATCGAGCACATCCCCTTCAACGAGACCCGCAACTACGTGATGCGCGTCACCGAAAGCCTGCCGGTCTATCGTGCACGGCTGGGGCAGACACCGCTGCCGGTGCCGTTTTCGCGGGAGTTGACCGGATCAACGCTGGCGGCGTTCGCGCCATAGGGTGAACAGCCCCGCCGCCACCACGATCCCGGCGCCCAGCGCCACGTTAAACCGGATGGTTTCAGAAAAGATCACAAGCCCCAGCATCGCCGCCCAGGGCAGTTGCAGATAGGCAAAGGGCTGCACCGCGCTTGCCTCTGCCGCCTCATAGCAACGGATCAGCAGATAGTGCCCCAGAGCGCCGGTCAGGCACAATAGCCCCATCCAACCCCAGTCCGGCGCGCTCATTGCCTCCCAGTTCCACAGGCCGATCGGCGTCATGAAGACAACGCCGACAACGCCCACGTAAAAGAAACTGGTGGCCGAATTGTCCTTGCGCGCGGCATAGCGCGTCAGAAGCCCATAAAGAGCGAACATCAGTGCAGCCAGCAGCGGTACCAGTGCAGACGGTTGGAACACGCCGATCCCCGGCTCCAGAATGATCAACACCCCAAGGAAACCGATAAGAATGGCGCTCCACCGCCAGATCCCGACCTTCTCCCCCAGGATCGGCCCGGACAGGGCCGCGATCATCAAGGGGTAGGACACAAAGACCGCGTGGCTTTCCACCAGCCCCAAGAGGGTAAAGGCCAGAACCATGACACAGATTTCCGCCGCGCAGACAAAGCCGCGAAAGATCTGTAGCCAGATCTGCCGGGTCCGCGCCACCTTTTTCAGACCGCCCGGCTGCCGCAAAGCGATGGAGACGACAAACAGAGACAGGAACCAATAGCGGATCATCACCACCATGTAGACGTTGTATTCCCCCGCCAGATGTCGCGAGATCCCGTCCTGAAGCGCAAACACGATGGTGGCGCCAATCATCAGCATCACGCCCAGCCGCGTGTTATTGCCTGCCTCGTGGACTTCTACGCTGCTCATGCCAGCTCCGCCTTTGTCATATGTCGTTTGCGTCCATAGCCAGGTATACGTGTGACAGCAAAGCCCGCCGCCTCCAGGCCCCGGCGCACGAAGCCCGCCGCCGTATAGGTCGCGGCGCTGCCGCCCGCGGCGGTGTGCCAGGCCACCTCGGCCATCAAATCCTCACCCCACAGTTCCGGGTTCTTGGCCGGGGAAAACCCGTCCAGAAACCAGGCATCAGCACGCCCCGTCCACTCTGGCAGCGACAGGCGCGCGTCGCCGGTGATCATCTCGAACCGAAGCGTGCCCAGATCGCAGCTGCCCTGCCCCGTCCAGACCGCGAAGAACCTTTCGGCCCAGGGCGCGACCGCAGGAAAGGCCTCCAGCGCCCGGGCCATATCGCCAGGCACCATTGGAAAGGCCTCGAAACTTGTAAACTGCAATGCGCCGTCCTGCCCGCTGTCCTCCCACAGCTTCCAGGCGGCGAGCAGGTTCAGACCGGTCCCGAACCCCAGCTCGGCAATATGGAAACCGGGGCGGAACCGCGCAGGCAGATCATTCCCGGCCAGGAACACGTGGCCCGTCTCCGCCAGCCCGTCGTGAATCGAAAAATAGGGATCATCGAACTGATCGGACACCGGAATGATGCCATCACGCCAACTGAGCCGGGCCTGCTGGTCTGCCATGCTATTTTCCCCTAAGTGATGTCACGGAACGGCGCGACACTGGCGAAAGGGCGGGCGAATGGCAATGGCAGATATCACGGTGCGCGGCGCGGGCATTTTTGGTCTTTCGATCGCCTGGATCTGCGCCCGGCGCGGCGCAAGGGTGCAGGTGATCGACCCCTTCGGCCCCGGCGCCGGTTCCAGCGGTGGCCTTGTCGGTGCCCTCGCCCCGCATGTGCCGGAAAACTGGAATGCCAAGAAACAGTTCCAGTTCGAAAGTCTTTTGATGGCACAAGATTTCTGGCGCGATGTGGAACATGCGGGCGGCGTCTCCCCCGGCTATGGCCGCACCGGCCGTCTGCAGCCCATCAATGACGATCGAGTGCTGGATTTGGCCCGCCAGCGCGAAAGCACCGCTGCCCAGCTTTGGCGCACCGATGCCGGGCAACAGGCCGAATGGCGCATTTGCGCGACAGAGGAGTTTGGAGGGTGGGCCCCACCCAGTGCCACCGGCCTTGTGATTCACGACACGCTCAGCGCCCGCATGCATCCGCGCCGAGCCTGTGGTGCTCTCGTCGCAGCGTTGAAGGCACAGGGTGTGGCTGTAGGCGCAGACGGTACCGATCAGGGTCAGGTTGTTCACGCCACCGGCCATGCAGGGCTACTGAACCTGAACCAAACGCTCGGCAAAACCGTGGGCAAAACCATCGGCAACGGTGTCAAAGGACAGGCCGCCCTGCTGCGCCATGATGCCGGAGAGGTTCCCCAGCTTTACGCCGACAGCCTGCACATCATCCCGCATGCGGATGGCACAGTGGCCATCGGCTCCACCAGCGAGCGGGAGTTCGAAAACGGCACAGAGACGGACGCTCAGCTCGACGACATCCTTGCACGCGCACGCGCCGCCGTTCCCATTCTCCAAGGCGCCGAGGTCATCGAACGCTGGGCCGGGGTGCGCCCGCGCGCAAGATCCCGGGCACCAATGCTTGGCCCCTGGCCGGGCCGCAGCGGGCATTTCATCTCCAACGGAGGCTTCAAGATCGGCTTCGGCATGGCCCCCAAGGTCGCCGAGGTCATGGCCGATCTGCTGCTGGACCAGATCGATGCCATCCCTGCAGGCTTCCGCGTCGAAGACAACCTCTGACACCGCCGCCTCTGCCCCACCGTTTCGCTCCGGGTCAAGGGAGGCGCAGCCTGCGCGCATCGCGCGCCTTGCCCTTGAGGCGGGGCGGAACATCCCAAACTGGAACAGGCGCTTTTGAGGGCAGATCTGCCCCTCAAAACGCTTCTCAGCAGATCTTTTCACGCCGCGCAGCGGCGCCGGGCCCAACTGGCAGCGCCCTATTCGCAGAATATGGCCCGGCAGGCGGGAGCCTCCGCCTCATGCGAACTCTGCCGTGGCGCTCATGCATTGTCGTCCATCCGGGCCTCTGACCCACAGATCCGCGCCATTGCGGCAAAACGTAGCCGTTTCAAAATTCATCAATGGCGAGGACGCGCGGAAGGCAAAGCGGCGCAAGGCACCCCCCACCTCCTCGGCCAGCAACATCAGGTGTTGCGCCAAAAGCGGACCATGCACCACCAGACCGTCATAGCCTTCGACATCGCGCGCATAGTCGAGATCATAGTGGATCCGGTGCCCGTTGAAGGTCAGCGCCGAATAGCGGAACAGCAGCGTCGATGAAAACGCCGCCTCCCGCGCATCACGCTCATCCGTCCGCGCCTCGGGCGGCACCGGTTTTGGCGCCTGTGGGTCCGGATCCTCGCGATAGACAAGATCCTGCCATTCGGTGAGGCACAGTTGTCCCTCCTGCCAGATCTCATGGCGCAGGGTCACGAATGCCAACGGCCCGCTGCGCCCGTTTTTATGTTCGGCCTTTTCCAGAACTGAGCGTTTTTCTGCCGGACCGCCCGCCCGCAGGGGCGCGTCGAACTGCAGCTGCCCGCCAGCCCACATGCGCCGGGGCAGACCCAGATCCGGGATCAGCCCCCCTGTGCCGCCGACCCGCGGATGACCATCGCGGCCCAGTGCCTCGGGCGGCTGCGGGGTCCAGAAATACAGTTGGTGAAAGAACGGCGGCAGAACGCTGCCCTCGGTGACTTCCGCTTGCTGCCCCAGCGCCACCTGAAAGGCTGCGGCGCGGGCCGGGTCCATGACATCGGTTTGCCGGACCTCAGAGCTGGTATCGGGGCCAGGTTCGGTACGGGTGGCGGGATTTTTGGGACTGAATTCGCTCATCCCGTGACCTTAGCCACGTCTTCGGAAAGGACAAGCCGCCGAAGACCGGGAGGGACGCTGACGCGCCCCTGCCCTTTACGGTTTGATCAGCGCTCGATTTCGCTGCGCAGGTTCTGCATCAGCGCCTCCAGCGAGCCCCGATAGATCTCGCTTGTCAGCTGGCCGCTTTCGTCGAACTCCTTGGAGGAATTGGCCAGATGCACCTCGGGCCCGGACACAAGGCGCGGCTGAAACGGCACCATGAAACCGCGCAGCACCATCTGCGCCCGCTCACCACCCGAGCGGCCACCCGCCGCCGACATGACTGCCACGGGTTTACCCGCCCAGGGCTTGCCCTTGGTACGGCTGACCCAATCCAGCGCGTTCTTCAGAACCCCAGAGGGGCCTTTGTTATACTCCGGGGTCGAGATCAACACCGCATCCGCCGCAGCGATCTGATCAGCCAAGAGCTGCACCCCGGCAGGCACACCATCGCGATCTTCGTCATCGCCATCGTACAGCGGCAGGTTCAGGTCGCCCTCCACGTGGGAGCAGGCACCGAACAGACGCACCACCTCTTTCAGCAGCATGCGATTGGTTGCAGCCCCACGTAGGGATCCGGAGAGAGTGAGAAGTAGCGGATCGGACATCAGAACATTCCTCGACTAACACATTGACATGCAAGGCCCTGTCATGGGCCTGACTTACCAATAGCTTAAGCAAAGACCGGGATGCCTCATACCCGAATGACCGCGCAAGTGTTGTGCATCAACTGGCAAAGCCCGCGCCCGGGGGCGCGGAAATGCACAGCCTGCGCGCGTCTTGGCGCAGATCACCCGGCCTGCTAGGTTCAGCCGCCGGTGGGGATGACGACGATTTCCACCCGCCGGTTCTGCGCCTTGCCAGCTTCGGTCAGATTGCTGGCCACGGGCTGCTCTTCGCCGCGCCCGATGGTGCGGATCCGGTTATAGGGCACACCGCCAGCCTGGATCTGATCGGCCACGGCATTGGCGCGACGCTCGGACAGGCCCTGATTATAGGCCGCATCCCCGTCACTGTCGGTATGGCCGATGACCTGCACGGTACTGTTGGGATAGCGCACCAGACTGTCCGCCACTTTCAACAGGTCAGAACGAACCGACGGGCTGATTGCGGAACTGTCGGTGGCAAAGGTCAGATCGTTAGGCAGCGACACCACCAGCCGGTCGCCGGTGTTCACGATCGAGATGCCGTCATTGGAAATCGACTGACGCAACTCGGCTTCCTGCTTGTCCAGTTGGCTGCCGATCAGCCCGCCCGCAATCGCCCCGACCGCAGCGCCGCCCAGAACGGCGCCCGTCTTGTTGCTGGAATTCGACAGGGCTCCGATACCCGCACCCAGAATACCGCCTGCAATCAGGCCCTGCTTTTCCTTGCTGGGCGTTCCATCGCTGTTCAGCAGTGCCGGATCGGTGCAGGCGCCAAGGCCCAGCGCAACCGTCACTGCCGCAACCGTCGAGAATTTCAAAATCGTCATTTTGCCAACCTTCTTGCCTGTTTCGCGCGCCTCTGTCCGGGCTTGGCTCGTCCTTGCCCGGCTAGGTCTCACGCATCGCTGATTTTATTTGATATATCATCGCTGCGGCGCTGCTGCTCAAGCGCAGAGTGCAAAACCTAGGCGGTTTGCCGCCCAGTTCCTTCGGCTTCGCCTGCCACAGCCGGAAAGTCCGCTTCCTTCTCCGACGCGCTGTCATCACGCGCGGCCTCAAAAGCCAGCATCGCGCGTTTGACCGGCACTCCCCAGTGATAGCCACCGATATCGCCGCCCTTGCGCAGGACCCGGTGGCAGGGAATGAGCCAGCTCATAGGGTTCTTGCCCACAGCCGTCCCCACGGCCCGCACCGCGCGTGGGTTATCAATGGCACGGGCGAGTTCGGAGTATGTGGTGACATGGCCCGACGGGATCCGCAGTAGCGCCTCCCAGACCTTGATCTGCAGCGGCGCGCCCATCATGTGCAGCGCAGCCTCGCCTTTTTGGGCAAAGATCGCCTCGGCCAAGGGGCGCAGCATCATCGGGTCTTCGACATAATCGGCATTTGGCCAGCGCGCGCGCATATCGGCCAGGGTCGGCTCAGCCCCGGTTTCGGCCGCAAAAGCGAGACCACAGATCCCCTTCTCGGTGCCCATGACAAGCGCCAAACCGAATGGACTGTCGAACCAACCCCAACGGATTGTCAGCCCCGCGCCTTTGCGGGCGTATTCGCCGGGGCTCATCGCCTCCCAGCGCAGAAACAGATCGTGCAGCCGACCGGATCCGGACAGCCCCACCGCGTGGGCCGTTTCAAGGGTTGAAAACCGCTCTTGCAGCAGGCTCTTGGCGTGGCCCAGCCGCAGATACTGCTGATAGCGTTTGGGCGACACACCAACCCAGGCCGAAAACACCCGCTGGAAATGCGCCGGGCTCATGTTCATGTGGGCGGCCAGCTCTGCAAGACCCAGGCCCTCTCCGCCTGCATCGATCAGCTCAATGGCCCGGCCTATGACGCCATAGTGATAGCTCTGTTCACCCGCTTCGCGCATCTTTCCCTGTTCTCCTGCAAAGGGTCCGGTCACACAGTAGAGCGGACACCGGCGACCGGCGACCCGGAATTTGCGCATTGCGGGTGTCAGAGCGATCTGTTGCAAGCACAACAGCGCCTGCGGCACGGTGAAACCGTTGGTGTTTTTTCATTTGCGCCCTTCGCCGCAGACCGGCAAAAGGAGCAGCATGGCCAAGCAACTCGACTATCATACACTGCGCGAAATCTTTTCGCGTTTTCAGGCCGCCGAGCCGGAACCCAAGGGCGAATTGGATCACGTCAACGCCTATACGCTGGTGGTGGCCGTCGCCCTGTCGGCGCAGGCGACGGATGCAGGCGTCAACAAGGCAACGCATGAGCTGTTCAAGATCGCCGATACGCCGCAAAAGATGCTCGACCTCGGCGAAGAGGGGCTGATTGAACATATCAAGACGATCGGCCTTTACCGCAACAAGGCCAAGAACGTCATCAAGATGGCCCGCATTCTGGTCGACGACTACGGCGGCGAGGTGCCCAATTCCCGCGCCGCATTGCAATCCCTGCCCGGTGTCGGCCGTAAGACCGCCAATGTGGTTCTGAACATGTGGTGGCATTACCCGGCACAAGCGGTGGATACGCATATTTTCCGGGTTGGCAACCGCTCGGGCATCTGCCCGGGCAAGGATGTGGACGCGGTCGAACGCGCCATCGAAGACAATATTCCGGTCGATTTCCAGCAGCATGCCCATCACTGGCTGATCCTGCACGGCCGCTATCACTGCAAGGCACGCAAGCCGATGTGCGGCACCTGCCTCATCCGCGACCTGTGCCAATACGAGGACAAGAATCTATGAAGACCTACCAGATTGTCGGCATCGGCAATGCCGTCGTCGATGTGATCAGCCAATGCGATGACAGCTTTCTCGATCACATGGGGATCGAGAAAGGCATCATGCAGCTGATCGAACGGGATCGCGGCGAAGTGCTTTACGGTGCGATGGAAGGCCGCGTGCAAACCCCCGGTGGCTCGGTCGCCAATACCATTGCCGGTGCAGGTGCGCTTGGCATCGATGCGGCCTTTATCGGGCGCGTGCATGACGATGCTCTGGGCCGGTTCTACGCCGACGCGATGAACGAAGATGGCGTCGATTTCGTCAACCCGCCGGTCCCGGGGGGCGAGCTGCCGACGTCGCGCTCGATGATCTTCGTCTCCCCGGACGGGGAGCGGTCGATGAACACCTATCTTGGCATTTCCTCCGAGCTCAGCTCTGCAGATGTGCCGAACGAGGTGGCCGGGCAGACCCAGATCATGTTCCTTGAGGGTTATCTCTTCGACAAGGACAAGGGCAAGACCGCCTTCATGGAAGCTGCGCGCGATTGCCGCAAGGGTGGCGGCAAGCCCGGTATCGCGATTTCCGATCCGTTTTGCGTCGAACGCCACCGCGCCGACTTCCTGTCGCTTATCGAGAATGAACTGGAATTCGTGATCGGCAACGAAGCCGAAATCCGCTCGCTGTTTGAAACCGAAGATCTGGAGGAGGCCCTGGCCAAGACCGCCGCAATCTGTCCGCTGGTGGTCTGCACCCGCTCCGGCGACGGGGTTTCGGTGATTGCGGGCGAGACCCGCATCGATGTTCCGGTCACCAAGGTCGTGCCCGTCGATGCTACCGGTGCTGGCGATCAGTTCGCGGCCGGGTTCCTCTTCGGTCTGGCAACGGGCCGCGATCTGGAGACCTGCGCCAAGATCGGCAACGTCTGCGCCGCCGAGGTGATCAGCCATATCGGCCCGCGTCCCGAAAAGGACATGCGCGCGGTGCTGCAGGCCGAAGGGCTGCTCTAAGTCACAGAGCCAAATCCGTGGGCGGGAAAACTCCCGCCCATCGAAGATGCCCCAAGGGGCACTCCCTTTCGTCGGGCGTAGGACGCAAGGGCATTAGCCCGCGCAGGGCCTCAATCGCTTCCGGCCGAGATCAATGCCTTGGACAGCAAGTCTTTGAACTGGTCCAGTTCCTCTGCCTTCAGACCTTTAAGCAGCCCCGACTGGGTGGCCACATGCGCCTCCAGGGCCTCGTCGATCAGCGCACCGCCCTTTTCGGTTAAGGCAATCAGGAAACTGCGGCTGTCCGCCGGGTTCACCTTGCGGCGCACCAGCCCGTCTGCCTCCAGCCGGTCAATCCGGTTGGTCATCGTGCCCGAAGCCACCATCGTCGCCTTCAAGAGATCCCCCGGAGACAATTCATGTGGCGCGCCCGCCCTGCGCAGCGTCGCCAGCACGTCGAATTTGGCGGCGTTGAGACCAAAACGTTGAAACGTCCTCTGCATCTCTGCCTGATAGGCAAGATAAAGGCGCCCCACCCGGCCGATTATTCCCATGGCGGACACATCAAGGTCCGGCCGCTCCCGTTCCCATTGCTGGGTGACAAAATCCACATGATCCATCTTTCCTGTTTTGCGGAGAGACATCTTGACGTCAAGATTAAATATTGTTACTTCGATGTCGAGATAATTTTGGAGAAGACCCCATGCTGTCCCGCGACCTCTTTCTGACCGCGCTGGCCCCTGCCATTTGGGGCAGCAGCTATATCGTGACGACCAACCTATTGCCCGGTCATTCGCCCTTTGTCGTGGCGCTACTGCGCGCCTTGCCGGCGGGGCTGTTGCTGCTCCTCTTCGTGCGCAGGCTGCCACCGCTCAACTGGGTGCCAAAGCTCATGGTGCTTGGCGCGCTGAATTTCTCTCTGTTCTGGAGCTTCCTGTTTCTCTCCGCCTACCGCCTGCCTGGCGGGGTGGCTGCGACCCTGGGCGCGATACAGCCGCTGGTCGTGGTCTTCCTGTCGGCGCTGGTTCTGCAATCGCCCATCAGGCCTGCGTCGCTCCTGGCCGCGGCGCTCAGCATCGCAGGGGTTGCCCTGCTGGTGCTGACGCCCGCGGCACAGCTGGACATGATCGGAGTTCTGGCAGGCCTTGCTGGCGCCCTGTCTATGGCGGCCGGGGTTGTGCTGACCCGCAAATGGCAGCCGCCGGTGCCGCCACTGACCTTTACCGCCTGGCAGCTGACTGCAGGGGGTATCCTGCTGATGCCCGTCACGCTTTGGGCAGTGCCCGAGATGCCGGTCTTCACCGCAGAGAACATCCTGGGCCTTGCCTATATGAGCCTGATCGGCGGCGCGCTGACCTATATTCTGTGGTTCCGGGGCTTGTCGCGCATCGAACCCTCAGCCGTATCGCTTCTGGGGGTACTCAGCCCGCTGACGGCTGTCATCCTGGGCTGGCTCTGGATGCAGGAAACCCTCAGCATCTACCAGCTGACCGGCGCCATCTTCGCCCTGTTCAGCGTCTGGCTGGGTCAGGCTGCAACCAAACCGGCACGCCCGCGCCCCGCGCCTGCGGAGTAACCCCGTCTGCTACTGCGGCGCCAAAGGCACACAGGCCTTGCCGCGGTGACAGTCCAGCACCTGTTTGCGAAAGGCGTGGCTATTGCCGCCAAAGGTAAAACTGCCGCAGGGATCGAAACGGACGATCAGATCCCTGCCGCGCTGCTCGGCAAAGATCAGGTACTCGACACCGGATTTCGCGCTACCGCACCATGGTCCCATGCATTGCACCTCGATCACCACATCCGCGCGCACGGCCTGGTCGAAATCCCGCGCCCCCAGAAGCTCCCCGTTGAAACTGCCCCTAAACTGCGTCACCGGCGGGGCCGCATTGGGGTTTCCGGCAGGCGGTCGTGGCAGGCGACGTTCATCAAAAGACAGGCGCCCCTGCAGGATTGCGTAGGAGCGGTTGGAATTCGCCGCCGCAAGATAGGCGTCCGGAACGCCCCAGGGCACACAGCTGAGCGCGGAAGCAGAGGTGGCAGCGCCGAGCGCCACACAGGATACAAACAACGACGCCGCCCGGCAAACCAACTTGGGAAGTCGTACCATTCTATAAGTACCTTTCGAATTCCTCGACCACCCGCGCATAGACCTCGCGCTTGAAGGGGACGATCTTCTCCACCAGATGCTCTACCGGCTGCCAGCACCAGGCGGAAAATTCCGGATGTTCGGTGTCGATTCTGACCTGATCGTCGCTGCCCAGAAACCGCATCAGGTACCATTTCTGCTCTTGCCCGCGATAACGCCCACCCCAGAAGCTGGGCACCACGTCATGTGGCAGATCATAGGGCAACCAGCCTTCCGATTCGGCGATGATCTCGACCAGAGAGGGCAGAACGCCGGTTTCTTCCTCCAGTTCCCGCAGGGCCGCGGTGCGCGGGTCCTCACCCTCGTCGATCCCGCCCTGCGGCATCTGCCAGGCATCCTTGTAGCGGTCTGCGCGCTGTCCGACAAAGACCGCCCCGTCGGTGTTTATCATCATTACGCCGACGTTGCGGCGATAGGGCAGCTTGGAGATGTCTTCCGGTGTCATAGGCATTCCCTGGGTCTGTTCCCGGCGATTAGACCTGCTGCCGCCGGGGCACGCAAGGGGGTGACGCCGCGTTGACAGGTGACAAACGCCCGCCGTGGCGCGATCCTGCCCGGCAAACGATAGGGAGAGTGTCATGACTGCGTACCCAAACCTTCTGGCGCCGCTGGATCTTGGCTTTACCACGCTGAAAAACCGCGTGCTGATGGGGTCCATGCATACGGGCCTTGAGGAGACCCGCGACTGGAACCGGGTGGCGGAATTCTACGCCGAACGCGCAAGGGGCGGCGTCGCCCTGATGGTGACCGGTGGCATTGGTCCGAACCTCGAAGGCTCGGTCCTGCCCGGGGCCGCGATGATGACCACCGAAGAGGACGTGAAGAACCACAGCATTGTCACGGATCGCGTGCACGAAGCAGGCGGCAAGATCGCCATGCAGATCCTGCACGCAGGCCGCTATGCCTATGGTCCGAAATGCGTTGCGCCCAGCGCCATCAAATCGCCGATCTCCCCCTTCCCGCCCAACGAACTGGACGAAGACGGGATCGAAAAACAGATCGCGGACATCGTGAACGCGGCCCGGCTGGCAAAAGAAGCAGGCTATGACGGGGTCGAGATCATGGGCTCCGAAGGGTATTTCCTGAACCAGTTCCTGGTCACCCATACCAACAAGCGCACCGACCGCTGGGGCGGATCCTATGAAAACCGCATGCGCCTGCCGATCGAGGTGGTGCGCCGCACCCGCGCGGCCGTCGGCAGCGAGTTCATCATCATCTACCGCCTGTCGATGATCGATCTGGTGCCCGATGGCTCCACTCATGATGAAGTGGTTCAGCTGGCGCAGGAGATTGAGCAGGCGGGCGCTACGATCATCAACACTGGCATCGGCTGGCACGAGGCCCGCATTCCCACCATCGCCACATCGGTGCCGCGCGCGGCCTTTGCCTGGGTCACCAAGAAACTGATGGGCAAGGTTTCCATCCCCGTCGTCACCTCGAACCGGATCAACACGCCCGAGGTCGCCGAGGATGTTTTGGAAACCGGCTGCGCCGACATGGTGTCGATGGCCCGCCCGCTGCTTGCGGATGCGCATTTCGTGTCCAAGGCCGAAGCCGGGCAAGCCAGCCATATCGCGCCCTGCATCGCCTGCAATCAGGCCTGTCTGGATCACACGTTCGGGGGCAAGCTCACGTCCTGCCTGGTGAACCCGCAGGCCTGCCACGAGACCGAACTGGTGATCGAAAAGGCCGCTACGCCCAAAACTGTCGCCATCGTGGGCGCTGGTCCTGCGGGTCTCTCTACCGCCCTCACCGCTGCTGAGCGCGGACACAAGGTGACGCTGTTTGACAAGGCGGATGAAATCGGCGGCCAGCTCAACATGGCCAAGCAGGTGCCCGGTAAGGAAGAATTCTGGGGGCTGGTAGACTGGTACCGCAGCATGGTGGCCGATGCGGACATCACGCTGGAACTGGGCCGCGAGGCCCAAGCCGAGGATCTGACCGAGTTTGACGAGGTGGTGATCGCAACCGGCGTCATCCCGCGCGATCCGGGTATACCCGGGCAGGACCGCGACAACGTGCTGAGCTATATCGATGTGCTGCGGGGCAAGGCCCCGGTGGGCGAGCGCGTCGCGGTGATCGGCGCGGGCGGCATCGGTTTTGACGTCTCCGAATACCTGCTGCACGAAGGCGCAAGCCCGACCGAAGACCTGCCGCTCTGGATGAAGGAATGGGGCGTCACCGACCCCGCCGAGCACCGCTCCGGCCTCGCCCCCGAAGGGCCGCAGCCCGAGGCACCGGCACGCCACGTCACCCTGCTGCAGCGCAAAGCGGAGCGTCACGGCAAAAGGCTCGGCAAGACCACCGGCTGGATCCACCGCGCTGCGCTGAAGATGAAGGAGGTCGAATTCGTCGGCGGCGTGAACTATGAGCGGATCGACGATGCGGGCCTGCACGTCAGCTTTGGCGAGGCACGGGAAAACCCGACCGTGATCCCGGCCGACACCATCGTGCTTTGCGCGGGTCAGCTTTCGGAACGCACGCTGGCCGATGCGCTGGCGGCGAAAGACATCACCGCCCATGTGATCGGTGGCGCCGATGTCGCAGCGGAACTCGATGCCAAACGGGCGATCAACCAAGGCACCCGCCTCGCCGCCACCCTATGACGGGTCCGGCAGGTCACGATCAGCAGCGGCGCGCTCCCGCATCCGCTGGCAGCCCGATTGCACCGCCCCACTTGGCGGCCTTGGGCGTGGCACCGCGCGATGCGCGGTGCCACGCCCAACGGGAGCTGGTCTTTTTGAAAAGATCAGACGACGAGCGGGAGAAACGCGCTTTTTTGTCGCTATGATGGCTCACCTCTCCAAGCCTCAAGCGGATCGGAAATCCTGCCCTACAGGCGCATTCTACGGCCTGTTCAGCCGTGTACCTCGAGGCTGTCTTCAGGCGCCTGATCCCGCTCTTCCATACCATAGTCCCGGATCACCCCGGCCACGCGCAGGCGATACCCGGCAAAGAGATTGTCGCGTCCCTGTTTCTGTGCGCCCCGATGTTCAGACAGTGCGCGCCAGCGCGCCACCGCCTCTTCATCCTCCCAGAAGGACAGCGACAGCAGCTTTTCGGGGTTCGTCAGGCTCTGAAACCGTTCGACCGAGATGAACCCCTCCATATCCTCCAACAGCTCCCGCATCCGGGCTGCGACCTGCAGATAAGGTTCCTTCTTGCCTGGCGCCGGTGTGACTTCGAAAATAACCGCGATCATGCGCTGTCTCCATGTGGTTCAGAAACCCGTTTGAGCCACGTCCTGTCCTCGCGGACAAGGAATTTCTCCCGCTGGGCAAATGCGTAGTTCTCCCGCCCCAGAGGATCCTCGGCCAGACGGGCCCGGTACTCTTCATAGGCGGCAAGACTGTCCACGTTATAGATCCCGTAGGCCAGCGTCGACGACCCTTCGTGCGGCGCGAAATAGCCGATCAGGTCAGCGCCACAGCGCGGGATCGCCTGCCCCCAGTTGCGGGCGTATTGCGCAAAATTATCGTGCTGGGTGGGGTCGATGTGATAGCGGATGACGCAGGTCAGCATTGGAAACTCCTCTTGAGATCGTGATTGGGTGACGGGGAATTACCGCCCCTTGCCCGGCAAAGGCTTCGGTGCAGAGCGAAGCATCGCCTTTTGTCCAGCCCCGGCCTCCCCCACACCTTGGGAATTCGTTTCGCAAGCGTAAACGATGCAGTAAAAACCCCGCAATTATCCCAAGCTTGCCCCGTTCTTGCCCGAATTGCCCGGCAAACCATGATGTCAGACAACAGGACGAGGACGGGCAACGATGGATCGACTGACCGAAATGGAGGCCTTCGCAAACGTTGTGGACCAAGGCGGGTTCACCGATGCGGCGCGCAAGATGGGGATCTCCAAATCCGCTGTATCCAAACACGTTTCCAGCCTCGAAGCCCGGCTTGGCGCACGTCTTCTGAACCGCACAACCCGGCGGGTGTCGCCCACCGAAATCGGGCTGGCCTATTACGACCGGGCGCGGCGCGTCCTGAATGATGCTGGCGAAGCCGATGCGCTGGTGACCTCGATGCAATCCGCGCCCTCGGGCCTGCTGCGGATCTCGGTTGCCACCGATTTCGGCGTCAATCACCTGTCGCCGGTCCTGTCCGAATTCCTGCGCGATTTCCCCGAGATCACCGTCAACATGGTGCTGAACAACCGCTATGTCGAACTGATCTCGGAAGGTTTTGATATGGCGCTACGGATCGGCGAGCTGGAAGACAGCTCGCTCAGAGCCCGCAAGCTGACCGAAACCACCAAACGTATGATCGCCTCGCCCGCCTATCTGGAGCAATACGGGCGGCCGCAAAAGATCGACGATCTGAACACCCACAAGCTGCTGCATTATTCCAACCAGTCGAGTGGCAATGTCTGGAAGATCACCGCCCCCTCTGGCGAGAAACGTCAGGTTCGCACCACCGGCTGGCTGTCGGTGAACGACGGGCAATCGCTTCTGAACGCGGCCATCTCCGGCCTCGGCATCGCCTACCTGCCTAGCTACCTCTACTCGGAAGCCATGTCAGAGGGGTTGATCGAAGACGTGATGCCCAACCTGCCGGTCGAGACTCTGGGCATCTATGCCGTCTACCCGCCTGGGAAATTCACCCAGCCCAAGGTGCGCGCCTTCATTGATTTCCTTGTCCATGCCTTTGCCGACCGCGACCCGGTGAAGTGGTGACTGGCCCCTGAAACACACGACCCTCCCTCGTGAAACTGCCCCCCGCACACTGCGGGGGGCTTTTTTGTCTTGGGAGCAAGATCTCAGATCTCGATCACCAAATGCGGCGTCCCGTCCGAGGTCCGCTCCCGCGAGGTGCCGGAGGGACCAACGGTGCCCCGGATCCGTTTACGGAAGTTCGAGAAACTGTCGAATGTGACCACGTCGACTGCCTCGTCGAGATCCAGTTCTAGCCGGAACCAACCGGGCCGCAGCATCTCAACGGCCAGCACCGTCGCCGCAAAGGGCTGCGACAGATAGGTCCCCTCAATCCGCCCGCCGGGGGTAAATCCCTCTGGCGGCCGGTTGCCCATCGCGGCGTGAAAGGTATTCCAGTCGCGAACCCCATGCTGACGTGCCACCAGCTCAAGGCTCTGACTGTGGCTGATCTCGCGCCCTTCGGCCTCCAGCCCCGTGCGCAGACGTTTGGCCTGTGCTTTGGCCTCAACCAGTGTCGGAAGTGTTGCGCTCATGACCGCGCCTCCTCGGTTGTCGTAAATACGCCCCAGCTGAGCCGGGTGCGGCGCGCCCGAGCCCACAGGACCCAGACCGCCAACAGCAGCAGCAGAACCTCAGCCGCTGGCCCCGCCCACCATATCGCCATTTCACCAAACCACAGCGGCAAGGCAAAGGTCAGCGGAATGGCGAATGCGAATGGCTTTGACAGGCTCAGCACAGCGGCGCGGCGCGCGTCTCCGATGGCCTGGAAATGGGCCGCCAGCATCATCAGAGGCCCCGACAGGACAAACAAGGCCAGCATTACCGGC
This sequence comes from Pseudophaeobacter sp. C1-32P7, assembly GCF_041008775.1. Taxonomy (NCBI): domain Bacteria; kingdom Pseudomonadati; phylum Pseudomonadota; class Alphaproteobacteria; order Rhodobacterales; family Roseobacteraceae; genus Pseudophaeobacter; species Pseudophaeobacter sp. C1-32P7. The sequence goes on from NZ_JAXGFR010000009.1 coordinate 174,936, forward strand.
ATGATAACGGCCACCTTTGCCACCACGGCAGGGTCGGTCACAAAGGCCGCTGCGATCTGCGGCGCAAACAGGCTGAACACCGCCTGCACAGACAGGCAGAACCCCAGTGCCACCAGAACAGCGATCTGCAGACTGTTATCACTGCGCTGCCACAGCGCCGCGCCAAAGTTGTTGCCGGTGATCGTCTGCATCGCTTGCGACACCCCCAAGAGCGGCAGGAAGGCAAAGGTGACGACCCGCGTCACGATCCCATAGGCTGTGACCGTAACCTCGTAGTCCGGGCTACCGACCATCTGCAGCGCCGTCAGGATTGCCGAGGAGCCAAGCGCAATACCAATAAAGCCAAGGCTTTGCGGGGCGCCCAGCGCCAGAATGCGCCCGCTGCCCTGTAGGATCACGTTGCGCAGCACCATGACCGGATGCAGCAGGGTGCCCCGGCTGTGACGATAGGCAAGGATCACGCCCAGCGCCAAAAGCTGCGCCTCGACCGTGCCGTAGGCCGAACCGGCAACGCCAAGATCCAGCACCGCGATCATCAGGTAGTTGAAGCCGATATTGCCAATCGACACCAGCAGGCTCATCGCCGCCATCATGCCCACGTGGCCTTCGTTGCGCAGGGCATCGGAGTTGACCGCCAGCACAAAGGTCAACGGCGTGGCAAAGATCAGGATGGCAAGATAGCTGGCCGACAATTCGGCAAGCGCGCTGTCGCCGCCGGTGACCAGCCAGATCAGCTGCCCACCAAAGCCGAGGTAAAGCAGGATCAGTATGCCCCCCACGACTAGGGCCAGCCAATGCGCAGCGACATAGATACTCTCGGCCTCATCAAAGCGGGAGCCGCCAAGGTGGCGGGCCAGAAGGCTCGACATGCCGGCAGAGACCAGCGTGGCGCAGGCCACGATCAGCATGTAAAACGGAAACACCACGGTGACCGCCGCCAGCGCCTGCGGGCCGACGAAATGCCCCAGAAACAGGGCATCAGCGACCGTCAGAAGGCCGTTCATGCTCATGACGAATATGATGGGTATCGCGGTTTTCGCGAAAATGACCGGCAATCGCCCGGTCAGAAATGTATTGGGAGTCGGATCTTGCATCGCTCTGAAGCCCTCATGCGTCGATCTCGCTCAATGGATGGGACCCGCGTTACCACCCGCGCGAGACGCGGAGAAGGTGACAGAAACAATAGCAATAAACAGAACTTCACCTCGACGAGTACACGTCTGCGGGGGGCGGGCGTCTGCGGCCTGCCCTTGGGGTAGAGCAGGCTTTTGCGCCGGTCAAGCCCTTTTCCGGTGGCCAGTGATGGCCCTGCCTCAGGGTTTTGGCCGTGGCAGCAACACCGCCTCGACCCGGCGGTTTGCCTCCCGCCCTTCGGCCGTGAGGTTCGATGCGACCGGCACCAGATAGCCGACACCGGCCACCTCAATCCGGGTTTCATCCACCCCGGACTTCTCCACAAGATGGGTCTTCACGGCCTCGGCCCGGCGCCGCGACAGGTCGGTATTGTCCTGCAGCCCGCCAACCGTATCGGTGTGACCAACCACAACCACGGAATAGTCGGGAAATTCGGCTAGGAATTCGGCAAGTGCTTTCAGGCTTTCATAATTTCCCTGGCCCAGCGCCACATCTCCGGTCCCGAAATCAAGCCCCGGCAGGATCGCCCGGCCCTGCTCCAGCAATGCCTGCGCCAGATCGGTAGGGTCGGCATCTGGCAGGCTTTCGGTGCCTGCTCCGACAGCTTCTGCCGTCTCGGCCTGCTCTGCTGGAATGGATGGGGCCAGTTCCAGCGCCGCGGCTTCGGGCGGTGAGACCTCGATGATCTGAAGATAGGCCGAGGTGCCACTGCGCGAGGCCAGCAGAGTCACGGCGCTCTCCCCCTTCACGGCGGACAGGAAGTGATAATCGCCAATGCTGACGGCCATATCCGGGGCTGGAACCACCTCAATGCCGAATCGGAAATCAAAGCCGCCGCACTGGCGCGCCTCGCATTGAAAGAGCAGCTCGTATCCTGTCTCCAGCAACTGCTCCCGCAATGGCGCCAGAACCTGCAAAACGGTCGCCTCGCCCCGGATCCGATAGGTGCGGCGCAAAATCCGCCCTTCGATCGCGCGGGACGGCACCCCATCGGCGCCCACAGGGCCGGTTGGCAAGGCATAGGTGCCCAGTGGGGTTTCCCGCAGCGCCAGCGCCTGGGCGCCGACCGGTAAGGACATTTCAGCCTGGGCCAAAGGTGCCGAGACAAAAAGCGCGGCCCCGACAAACAGGGCCGCCGCCAATGATATGAAAAACCGCCCAATCACCGGTACTGGGCGTGGTAATCGTCGTTCGGGACCATAGCGGTGCCGCTGGCCACCCGGTTTGTCATGTTGAAGAAGGCTGCCACATTGGCAATGTCCCAGATGTCACGATCGCTGAAACCAACATCACGCAGGGCCTGCCGGTCGGCCTCTTCGACCTCGGCGCTGGCGCGGGTCAGTTGCAGGGCAAAATCAAGCATCGCCCGCTGGCGCGCATCCAGCGGCGCGACCCGGTAGTTCATCACCAGCATCTCGCCCAGCTTGGGATCACCCGACAGCTGACGCACCGCCGCGCCATGTGCCGCAAGGCAGTAGAAACAGCGGTTGTAGGAAGACACCACCACCGCGATCATCTCCCGCTCCAGCTTGCTCAGGTTGCTGTCGCCCAGCATCAGATCGTTATAAAGCGCGGTGAATGTGTTCAGCTTTTCGATGTCAAAGGCATGCGCCCGCAGCACATTGGGCACCATGCCCAGTTTGTCCTGACAGATATCGAAATACTTCTGCGTCGCAGGCGGCAGCGGATCCACCTGCGGCAGGTCAAGCGCTGTTGGGTTTTGCTGATCGGTCATGGTCTTCTTTCTCCTCCCTCAAGGTTTGTGCCTGTAGTGGTACTGCCCGCTGCAGGTCATTCCAAGTGAGGCATAAAGACCATTTGCCCCGGCGTTCGCCTTGGTACAGACCAGCGCTAACTCGCGCGCGCCCTGTTCAGCCGCCCAAAAGGCCGCCTGCCGCACCATCCATGCGCCCATCCCCTTGCGCCGCTGATGCGGCAGGATTTCCAGCGCGTGCACCATGGCAACCTCATCGTGGATAGCCACGAACCCCGCCCCGGCGGGTTTGTCGTTGAACCGCCCAAGCAGTGCCGTCTTCGGCCCCGGTGCGCGCTCCATCACCGCCATACGCCCCGGCCCGATGCCACCCGCGATCCAGATCTCGCGCTGGATTTCCAGCGGCTCCCAAACGCAGAAGGTGGTGACCCGCGGGATCGGCACATCGGTCAGCTTTGCCGGTGGGCAGGTCCAGATATTGACCGGATCCTTGATCTCATACTCCAGCGCCGCCAACTGCGCATCCAGCACATCATCGCCATCGCGGATCATGAACAGGGGCTCCTGCCCCATGGCGCGCATGGCCTCTTCGGCAGCGGCAATCTGATCCTTGTTGACCGGACCATTGGTGGTGGCCGCCGATACCCGGCTGCCGCCACCCTGCCCTTCGCGCAGGGTGATTGGGCCAAGATCGCGTTTTGAGGCCGCTGGCCAGGTACCATCAACCACAGCGTAATACAGGGGATCGGTGCTCACAGGTCCAGCTCCCGTGCAAGGCGCGTGACCGCCACGTCGACGCGGGCGCCATCGGCGCCGCGCACAACCACATTGGCCCCAAAAGCCCCGTCCTTCTGAAACGGGTAGCAGCCGATCGACAGATCAGAGAAATCCGCTGCAAGCGCCGAAAGATTGCCTGCGATCTCGCCCTCGCCGCGCATCACGCGCAGGGTCTGTGACAACAGCGGGCTGCCACCGGTCAGGGTGGGCAGGACGCTGGCCACCATCGCCTCGAACACAGACGGGACCCCGGCCATCACATGCACGTTCTTGAGCGTAAAGCCCGGCGCCGCCGACACCGGATTGTCGATCAGCGCAGCGCCATCCGGGATGCGGGCCATGCGCAGGCGTGCTTCGTTCAGCTCGGTTCCCGATTTGTCGTAATGGGCCTGCAGGATCGCGCGGGCGTCATCCCGGACATCCAGATGCGCGCCAAATGCCTTGGCGATGCAATCGGCGGTGATGTCATCATGGGTTGGCCCGATACCGCCACTGGTGAAGACATGGTCATGGGTTTCTGACAGCGCGGTGACACCTGCGATAATCGCCACCTCGTCATCGCTGATCATGCGAACTTCGCGCAGGTCGATGCCGTGTTTGGTCAACTCTCCGGCCAGAAAATGCATGTTCGAATCGCGCGTGCGCCCCGACAGGATTTCGTCCCCGATAACCAGCATTGCAGCGGTTGGATTGCCCATGGCGCCTCTCCTCTTGATCCGGTGTTAAGGCAGGTATAGGCCCAAGAACATGCGCTTTGGAACCCCTCTGATCCCCGCCCGGCTGATCCGCCGCTACAAACGTTTCCTTGCCGACTGTCGGCTGGAGGATGGACGCGAGATCACTGCCCATTGCGCCAACCCCGGATCGATGATGGGGTTGGCTGAACCTGGGATGAAAATCTGGCTGGAGCCGAACGACGATCCGAAGAAGAAACTGAAATACGGCTGGCGCCTGGTCGATCACGAAAACGGCCATTTCACCGGCGTCGACACATCGGTTCCGAACCGCGCATTGAAAGCCGCGCTGGAGGCCCGCGAGATTGCCGAGCTTGCCGCCTATGAAACCGTGCGGGCCGAGGTGAAATACGGCGAGAAGAGCCGCATCGATTTCCTACTGAGCCAGCCAGGTCTGCCCGATTGCTATGTCGAGGTGAAAAGCGTGACGCTATCGCGTCAGTCAGGTCTGGCGGAATTTCCCGACAGCGTTACCGCGCGTGGCACCAAACATCTGGGGGAGCTGGCCAATATGGTGGCCGAAGGGCACCGGGCGGTGATGCTCTACCTCGTGCAGCGCACCGATTGCGACCACTTCCAATTGGCTGCGGATATTGACCCGGCCTACGCCGCAGCCTTTGATGCGGCTCAGGCCGCTGGTGTCGAACGGCTGGTCTGCACCACGCGGATTTCGCCCGATGGCGTCCGGGTGGAGGCAGCCAAAAGGCTGCGCTCCTGAGTTCTTGGGACGGGCTAACCTCAGCCCATGACGTAAAAGCAGAGCTTGTTGCCGTCGGGGTCCCGCACATAGGCGCCGTAGAAGAAGTCCGGCACACGCTGGCCCGGTTCGCCTTCGTCAGTAGCGCCCAGGCTGATGGCCTTGTCATACATCACCTGAACATTGTCCTTATTCCCGGCCGGGAAAGCCAGCATGCCGCCGTTGCCGCTGGTGCAGACTTCGCCGTTGTGGGGCGTGCAAACGGCCAGCATCGGCGCCGCGCGGTCCTTGCCGATAAAGGCGATGCGGCCTGCGTCCATAAGAACCTTGGCTTCTTCAGCCGCAAAGAGTTCGGTGTAGAAATTTTTGGCGTTCTCCATATCCGAGACACCAATCGTGACATAGCCGATCATTATGTTTTCCTGTCGTTGATTTCAGATTCGGTCGCACGCTCGGGGAAAGCTGTAGCGTATTCAAATCACGAAACCGGCACCTGCAGGTCCGCCCCTGCCTGCCTGATATGCAGGGGATGCAGCGGCCTTGTCGTCACTGCACCGCCCCCTCTGGCCCTTTTGGCCAAGACCGCTTACATAGCAAGACAACAACACCCGAGGGAGCTCCGCCCGATGAGATCGAAAGACGGCCGCACCACCAAGGACGGCATCCGCATTCACGAACCCGCCGATTTTGCGGGCATGCACACGGCAGGCGCTCTGGCCGCACGCATTCTGGATGATATTGCCCCCCATGTCTTTCCCGGCCAGACCACTGGCGAAATTGACCGCATCATCACCCAGATGGTCGAGGATGCAGGCGCGAAATCCGCCACCATCGGCTACAAGGGCTACCAGCACGCCAGCTGCATTTCGGTGAACCACGTGGTCTGCCACGGCATTCCCGGTGACAAGAAGCTCAAGGACGGCGATATCCTCAACATCGATGTGACGGTGATCGTCGATGGCTGGTTTGGCGACACCAGCCGCATGTATGTGGCAGGCAAGCTGTCCCGCAAGGCCGAGCGGCTGATCCAGGTCACCCATGACGCCCTGATGAAGGGGATCGAAGCGGTGAAACCCGGAAACACCTTTGGCGATATCGGTCACACCATTCAGGCCTATGTAGAAGCCCAGCGCATGAGCGTGGTGCGCGATTTCTGCGGTCACGGTCTGGGACAGGTGTTTCACGCGCCGCCGAACGTGCTGCACTATGGCCGTCCCGGCACCGGTCCGGTTCTAGAGGAAGGCATGTTCTTCACCATCGAACCCATGGTGAACCTGGGCCGCGCCGAGACCAAGATCCTCGCCGATGAATGGACCGCCGTCACCCGCGACAAATCGCTGTCAGCACAGTTCGAACATTCGATCGGGGTTACCGCGGATGGGTTCGATATCTTCACCCTGTCGCCTGCGGGCAAGTTCCACCCGACCTACGGCTGATCAGGTTAGCCCAATCAGGGCTGGCACCTCCTGCATGCCGGTAAACACCTCTGCCCCCTGACCGGCCAGCTTTGCGCCCTGCCCGTGCGGCGCAAAGCCAAGGCAGCGCATCCCGGCCCGGGATGCGGCCTGCGCACCGGTCGCACTGTCCTCGATCACCAGACAGGAGCGCGCCTCTACCCCGAAATGGCTGGCCGCGGCCAGAAACAATCCTGGTTCCGGTTTCGCAACGCCCAGCGCATGGGCCGAGAACATCGCTTGCGGATGGAACCGCTCCCACAGCCCGTTCTGTCCGAGCGTGATGCGCATCTTCTCTTCGCTGCCGTTGGAGGCAACGCAAGTGGGAATGCTATGCTGATCGAGCCGCGCCAATAGATCCAGGATCCCCGGCACAAGCCCAACGCCTGCACGCAGCCGCGAATAGGTTTCGGCGTAGATTTCCTCGACCCAGTCCTGTGGCAGATCCGCGCCAAGCTTTCGCGCCTTGTCCATCACCCCCATCATGGTGCCGCCGACAAAATGCCCCATGGCCTCTGGCAGGGTCAGCGACAGGCCGTGGCGCGCCAAATTGTCCACCATGGCCTGATTGGACACGGTTTCGCTGTCCACCAGCACCCCGTCGCAGTCAAAGATCACCAATTGCGGCGTGGGAAATGTCTTGGGCATCTGAGGCTCCTTCAATGCAACCTGAACAAATACCGCTAAGCGCTACTGCCTGAACCGTCACATAGCAAATCTAACGCAGGCCATTTCCTGCCCACCCCATTTCAACCTGAAACACTTCGCCACATCAGGGAGATATGGGTATCGCCGTATTTGCGGCTGTCCTGCGCCTCATACCCCTCGGGCGGCGTCATCGGAGCATTTTCCTCCCACACGATCAGGGCGCCAGGCGCGATCCAGCCGCCAGCATCGGCTACGGCAAGCGCCTTTTGACCCAGATCTTTGCCATAGGGCGGATCGAGGAAGATCACGTCATAGGGGGCATCGGGGTTTTGCCCCACCTTCAACGCGCTGCGGCGGATCAGGGCCGTGCGATCCTCGGCCCGGCAAATACCGACATTCTTGCGGATCAGCCCCTGCGCCACGCGTCCGTCATCGACAAATGTGACCAAAGCCGCGCCGCGCGACAGCGCCTCAAGCCCCAGCGCGCCAGTTCCGGCAAAGAGATCCAGCACCCGGGCGCCGTCGATGGCACCGGTGTGCATCAGCACGTTGAACAGGCTTTCGCGCACCCGGTCGGTCGTCGGGCGCAGATGCGCCCCCGCATCGCCCTTGCCCACGGCCGCCAGCGCGCGGCCGCGAAACTCACCTGCGATGATCCTCATGCCCGCAGCAGCGGTTTCAAGTCTGCTTCAGGATCGGCGACCACGGATTTGTCAGCCGTCTTGCCCGCATCGATCAGCCGTTTGCCGACCATATAGGCGCGCGGATCGTTCATCGCGTCGACCGCCACCAGTTGATCGCCCTTGTAATACCAGAAGGACACGCTTTTCCCCTCGCCCTGACGGGTGACCACGTTGTCATAGCCGCTGTTGAGGCCCGCGATCTGCAATTTCACATCATATTGGTCGGACCAGAACCAAGGCTGTGCCACGTAATCCTTGCCTGCGCCCAGCATGTTCTGCGCCACGATTTCGGACTGGTCGATGGCATTGGGCACGCTTTCCAGCCGGATACGTTCCCCTTTGTAAGGGAACGAGGCGCAATCGCCCGCCGCCCAGATCGAAGGGTCCGAGGTCCGCCCCTGCGCATCGACCCGGATGCCGTTTTCAATCGTCAGCCCGGCCTGCTCGGCCAGGGTGGTCGCCGGGGCGATACCGACACCAACCACCACGAAACCCACGTCCAGCGTGCTACCATCGCCCAGAACCGCCCGCGCGACCTTTCCGTCTTCGCCTTCCAGCCGCTCCAGCCCCGTGCCTTCGCGGATGTCGACACCGTGCCCCTTGTGCAGGGCGCGGAAATAATCGGAGGTCTCGGGCGCTGCCACCCGTTGCAGGATGCGATCTGCCATCTCGACCAGGGTCACCGACAAGCCACGCTTGGCGCAGACGGCTGCGGCCTCCAGCCCGATATAGCCACCACCCACGATCAGCACCCGCTTGCCTGTCGTCACATGCGGCGCCATGGCGTCCACATCGGACAAGCCACGGACAACGAATACCCCATCAAGATCGCCGCCGATGGCAGCCGGAAGGCGACGCGGATCGGAACCGGTGGTCAGGGCCAGCTGATCATAGAAGATCACCTCATCCCCAAGGCTGACCGTCTTTGCCGCCGGATCAATCCCTGTGACGGCGGCGCCCAGTTTCAGGGTGATGTCATTGTCGGCGTAAAAACTCTCGGGACGCAGGAACAGGCGCTCTTTCTCCATCTCACCCAGCAGGTAGGCCTTGGACAGGGGTGGCCGCTGGTAAGGCAGCGCAGTTTCGGCTCCGATCAGGGTGATGTCACCGTCAAATCCATCTTTGCGCAATTTGGCCACAAGAGACGATCCCGCCTGCCCTGCTCCGATTACCACGATGTGGCTCATGTCCCCTCTTGCCTCCTGCGCATGTTCTGGTCACGGTCTGACCGGACCCTATATGGGGGACCATAGATAACGCAATCACGACAGAAGAGGAACGCGCGATGATTTCAGTCGGAGACACCCTGCCGGACGCCACCCTGGTGCAAATGGGGGCCGAAGGGCCCGAGCCGGTGCAGATGGCCGAGAGGGTCAAGGGCCGCAAGGTTGCCATCTTTGCCGTTCCGGGCGCCTTTACCCCGACCTGCCATTCCGCCCATGTGCCCAGCTTTATCCGCACCAAGGATCAGTTCGATGCCAAGGGCGTGGATGAGATCATCTGCATATCGGCGAACGATCCCTTCGTGATGAAGGCCTGGGGCGAAGCAACCGGCGCGGACAAAGCAGGTATCACCATGCTGGCCGACGCCCAAAGCGAATTTACCGATGCCATCGGCATGCGCTTTGATGCGCCGCCCGCCGGGCTGATCGGCCGCTCGCTGCGCTATGCGATGCTGGTCGAGGATGGCAAGGTGACGATCCTCAACCGCGAGGAAAACCCCGGCCAGTGCGAACTCTCTGCCGGTGAGGGCCTGCTCGACGCGATGGGCTGAGGCGGCGGTCTCTCCGCGGCACGGATGCGCCAGATCAGGATGGGGATGGCGCTCTTCGCCACCCCGAATTTCGGACCAACCCATCCGCAGAAAACTAATGCAGCCCGTTCATTTCGACCACTGGAACGGGCTGCATTTGTCAGATCGCGGCGCCTGATGGCGCGCCTCTGGAAATCGTTTCACCGGCCCGGCTTGCCCTGAAGCAGCCCGTGACCTTCGAACAAAACATTGTTTTTCAAGAATATATTTTTGTTAAACGTCCGCAAATTCCAAAGCGTCAGGTCCGCATTCCCTACCAAAAGTTCAACGCCTCGTTTGTCTGCGGCTCAGATTTGATGTTACGCTCCTCAAGGAGGAGACAGATCAAAAATCACTTTCACCCCAGTGATCGATATGTGATGGGCGGTTTTTCAACCCCGCCGGGGTCGGCTGCGACACATGAGCCGCCGAAATTTTCAAACTGAGAGAAAGGACAACCGAGTGTTCAAGAAAATCATGGCGCCGGTGGACTTGGCGCATCAAGGGCATCTTGAAAAGGCCCTAAAGTGCACGTCAGATCTCGCAAAGCATTACGGGGCAGAAGTCGTGTTTGTTGGGGTGACCGCCTCTACGCCCAGCGCCACTGCGCATAATCCGGCCGAATATGCCGTCAAGCTCGATGAATTCGCCAAGGCACAAGCGGCAGAGCACGGGTTCACCGCATCGGCAGTGCCGGTGGTCAGCCACGATCCGACCACGGATGTCGACGATGCGCTGCTGAAAGCCACCAAGGACACGGGTGCAGACCTGGTAGTGATGGCCAGCCATCTGCCCAATGTGCTCGACTATATCTGGCCCTCGAATGGCGGAAAAATTGCCGAGCATGCGAAATGTTCGGTGTTTGTCGTGCGCGGCTGACCACAGAGCCGCGAACAGCATTTGTAAGATCTGATAAAGGGAGGCCTCCAAAATGGCCGACGAAACGACCAACCAGGGCATACCCGAGCCCGAAGGGACAGCCGAAATCATCGATACCGACTACACGATTGGTCAGGACAATATCGAAACGACAGTTGGACCGTTCGGGCTCGATGTTCACAACCCGGTTTTCCTGATTTCCGGGCTTTCCATCGTAGCCTTCGTTTTCTACGCGCTGGCCCTGCCAGAGCAATCCGCCGATATCTTCGGCAGCTTGCGCCCCTATCTGACCAGCACCTTTGACTGGTTCTTCCTGGGCGCTGCCAACATTTTTGTCCTATTCTGCCTGCTGCTGATCGTGCTGCCTCTGGGCAAGGTGCGGCTTGGCGGTGCGGATGCGACACCGGATTACAGCTATATCGGCTGGTTCGCGATGCTGTTCGCCGCCGGCATGGGCATCGGCCTGATGTTCTATGGCGTTTCCGAACCGATGAGCCATTATTCGACCTCAATGGGTGGCATTGCCACTGGTGAGGATGGCGCGCGGACCGATTGGGCACCGCTGGGGGCAGCCGCCGGGGATCAGGCGGCTTCGGTCCGCCTGGGTATGGCAGCAACGATCTTCCACTGGGGACTGCACCCCTGGGCGATCTACGCGGTTGTCGCTCTGGCACTGGCGCTGTTTTCCTACAACAAGGGGTTGCCGCTCACCATTCGCTCGGCTTTCTACCCGATCCTGGGCGAACGTGTCTGGGGCTGGCCGGGGCACACCATCGACGTGCTGGCGGTTTTCGCCACCCTGTTTGGCCTTGCAACCTCGCTTGGTTTTGGCGCGACACAGGCGAATGCCGGTCTGAATGAGCTGTTCGACATCCCCGTGGGATCGACGACCGAGGTTGTTTTGATCACTGGCATCACAGCAATCGCACTGATCTCCGTGATCCGCGGCCTCGACGGCGGGGTGAAAGTGCTGTCCGAAATCAACATGGGGCTTGCGGCCCTGCTGTTGCTGTTCGTGTTGATCGCCGGACCCACGATCGCGATCCTGACCGGCTTCGTGGACAGCCTTGCTGCCTACATCCAGTATCTGCCCGCATTGTCCAACCCCATTGGCCGCGAAGACACCAACTTCAGCCAAGGCTGGACCGCCTTCTACTGGGCCTGGTGGATCAGCTGGTCGCCCTTTGTCGGCATGTTCATCGCCCGCGTCAGCCGTGGCCGCACCGTGCGTGAGTTCATCATTTGCGTACTGCTGATCCCCTCGATGGTCTGCGTTCTGTGGATGAGCGTCTTTGGCGGCACAGCCATCCAGCAGGTCATTCAGGATGGCGTCACCACAGTGACCGAAGCGCCGCTTGAGCTGAAACTGTTCAAGATGCTGGCCGAACTGCCGCTGGCCTCGATCACAAGCTTCCTTGGGATCATCCTGGTGGTCGTATTCTTTGTCACCTCTTCGGACTCCGGTTCGCTGGTGATCGATACCATCACCGCAGGCGGCAAGGTCGATGCGCCGGTCCCGCAGCGTGTGTTCTGGTGCGTCTTCGAGGGCGCCGTGGCGATTGCGCTTCTCATCGGCGGCGGACTGGCTTCGCTGCAGGCGATGGTCATCTCGACAGGCCTGCCATTTACCGTGGTGCTGCTTCTGATGTGCTGGGCGATCTGGCGCGGTCTGATCGCTGAAACCCGGGCGTAGACAACGCCCACATGTGAAAGAAAGGAAAGGGAGCCCGTATCAGGGCTCCCTTTTGCGTTGCCGTCTCGTTTGCCCTGCGGGCCTGTCATCAGACAGTCAGCGCAGAGTGTCCTGCCCCTGACGCATAGTCCTGCCGCTGTGAATCACGCCGCTCGGCTGCGACGCAGCCTCTTGGCGTCGACCTTAAGATGGTAAGCCTGACAGGTTTCCCCTTCGATTTCGAAGCGCAATCCGGCCGGGGTGATGTTGATCCCCGCCTGACGCGTCAGCAAAGCAGCCGAAACAGAGGTCAGGCAAAGGAACGCATCAATGTTCCAGTCCTTGGCCAGCCGGGCAAAGCTCACCCCCAACTGTCCGCGCACACGCATGCGTTCGCGGCTGCTGAGCGTATCATCGACGAAGACCCTACTGACCTCCCAGATCTTCGGGTCCTGTGGCGCGGGCGCATCCAGAATGTCCGCAGGAAGATCCGGCAACAGGCCCAGTTGCGCATCGCGCAGCATATAGCTGGCGCTGCCGCATTTTGCGGTGGTGGGCGTCACCCGGAAACCGCCATGGATCGTCATGCCATCATGAATCGCGCAATAGATGCTCTCCGGGGTATCATACTGATCAAACTCAAGCCCGCGCACGTTGGGCAGGTCCCAGCCGCGCGCCTCGATAAAATGATGATAACGCGCGCGCAGGAGCTCGGTGAACAAAGCACCGGTCTCTCCTAAGTTGTCGAACGATATTTCTGTCGACTGCATCGGGCTGTCCCGCCGCCTTTTTCCATAATCTCAATGTGGTGCTGAAAACTTTCAGCAAATTTGAATCAACTTTCACAAGAAATCGTAAATTTTAAATTAACCGTGATGAGGGTTACCCCTCTCATCACGCACAACTTTTAGGCAAGTGCGCGTTATACGCGCCTTTTCTCTAAAGGCCGCTCAAGGATGGGCGCAGTTCCGCCGAAGCCGAGGTAACAAACCGGCACAGGTCCGACCGGACAGATGTATTTCAGAGAATATGAAAGCGCCGTCGGACGCGGGCAGACTTTACCAGCAGGCCTGTATACCGTGGCGGAACGATCAGGCAGCAGGCACGCTCAGTACCGGAACCAGATCATTCCCCATGACATCGTTCAGGATCGAGCCTCTGACCAACGCCCGGCGCGCCATGGTCGGCGGGGCGCCATCAGGCGGCGCGTATGAAGCGTTCGGTTGCAACCCTTCGGATTTCAGATAGCAGCACGGACTTCTTGACCGGTTTTGCCAGATATCCAGCCGCCCCTAGCTTGAGGAACAATTCCTGGTCCTCTGGCGCAGCGTTGGCCGTCAGCATGATCACCGGCGTATTGCCGATCCTACCCCCACGGCGTGCCAGCTCCGCCAGGGTTTCGCGCCCGTCCATCACCGGCATCTTCATGTCGAGCAGCACAAGATCCACCGATCGTTTCTCAAGACAGGCCAGAGCTTCGACACCATTCCCTGCCTCGACAATCTCAACATCGCTGTTTTTCAAGAAGGCACGCACCACCACCCGGTTCGACGCGGTATCATCCACCAGCAAGATCGAGCGAACACCAAGATCGCTTCGGTCTTCAGCCGGAGTTTGCGGCGAAAGGGCCTCGATCTCCGAATTCTCAAGAACCCTGACCGGGCATGTAAAGGTGAAACAGCTTCCGCGGCCGGGGCTGCTCCTGACTGTGATTTCACCCTCCATCATATGTGCAAAACGCCGTGCAATCGACAGACCAAGACCCGTGCCCGGCACGCTGAGGGCGTTCTTGTCCTCTGCCCGGTAGAACTCCGTGAACAGTTGTGCGGTCTGATCCGGCGTCATGCCGCGTCCGGTATCCGACACCTCAACGGTGAGAACCGTCTGACCATCGACCTGTTCGCCGCGCGCCCCGACCAACACCTGACCCGTCTCGGTGTATTTGACCGCATTGGACACCAAGTTTCCGATAATCTGGCGGACACGCAGCGCGTCGAATTCCGCATAGGCAGGCACGTTGTCTTCGATATCGACGATCAGTTGCAGCCCCTTTTCATCGGCGGGCGCCCGGAACATTTCCACCGCGCTGGAGATTTCGGATCTTGGCTCCGCATTTGTCAGGTTCAGCTCGAACTGTCCGGATTCGATTTTCGCATGATCCAGAACATCGTCCAGAATACCGGTCAGCGCCTGGGCAGACTTACGCAGCAGATGGGTGCGTTCACGCAGCGTCTGCCGGTCGGTGCGTTCATCCTCGATCAGTTCGGACATGGCGCAAATGGCATTGAGAGGGGTGCGGATCTCATGGCTCATCGCCGCAAGGAACCGGCTCTTGGCACGGCTTCCGGCCTCTGCTTCGCGCAAGGCCTCGCGCAGGCGGCCGGTCAGCCGGTGCTGCACCCACATGGCATGCAGCATATAGGCCGACCCCAGAACCACCACGATGGTCGCGATCACAATCTCCACCGGGCTTGCGAAATTATAGAGGAAGCTACCAATCATATAGCCAAACACGCAGAGGATTGGCACCGCCGTCAGAATGCCAAAGAACATCCAGGCAGAGCGCGCCACCACACTGTGATTGAGCGCGATGATCAACAGCATTGAGCCCATCAGCTTGGGAAAGGGTTCTGACTGAAGAAACAGAAGCAGCGGGATCGCATTGAAGACCCAGACGCCAGCAAAGGCAGATCCGGCAAACAGAAGGACCGAACCGATTGTGACCTCTTTACTCAGCCTCTTGTAGACGTAGACCCCGATGATCTCGATCAGCCCATAGACCAGATATATGGTGGCCACCACTGGGATTGGCACGAAGAAAAGGGACAGGAGCGAGACAAGCGTAATCGACGCGAAACGGGATGGCAGATCCGCGCGGACGAGATCGTTCTGGGTAGCTATGGCGCTTTTGACGTCTGGCGGCAAAGCAAACATACGCATCCTCCTTCCATTGCCCGTTCCCTCGTTCCTTGTGATGGCTAACGGACGCCGAAGGTCTTCAATCGCCCATCGGACCACGGGCAACTGAAAAACTCTACGTTGAGATTACGGCCAAATGATGACCAATGTTCAAAATAACTCGCGCATACGGCGAATTATCGCCTATTTGCAGCCAATCGATGCAATCTCAGGCTGCGCACCCCGACGCCAAGCGATGTTCCAAAGCCTCCCTCGCATCCTTTTCCGGGAAAATTGTGACCGGAACGTCTCGCTTCGGATGTAGGGTGCTGGGTCTTGAGCATCGGACTTGAAACGAGTGCCGAGAGGTCACTCTATGGGCCACAAGTCCCTCTTTAGCCCCGCTATCTGTCACGCGGCGCTCCTGTCGTTGGGTACGATGAGAAGTTTGACGGTCAATTCGGAAATCAGGGGTTTGGACCGGTCGCCGACCGGTAACGCTGCAACTGCACCCCTGCTGGCTGTCAGGGCCGACCCGCCAATTCCGCAGCCAGGAAATCGTTGAACGCCATCACCTTAGCATCCGCGCTTAGGCGTGACGCGGCAAGCGTGTAGACCGTGCGTTCTGGCAGGTGCCAGTCTGGCAGAACCCGGACAATCCGGCCCGTCGCCTCAAGCGGGGCTGACAGGAAATTCGGCAAGCTGCCAATCCCCATGTCGGCCTTGATCATGTCACGCAGGACAATGCTGCTGCCAAGGCGCAGCTGGGGCGAAATCGGCACCGTAACCCGTCTTTGCGGCCCATTAAATTCCCAAGTCAGCGGAGTTTCAGCAAGGCTATAGGACAGTGTTCTGTGTCTTTTCAGATCCTCCGGAGCCTCAGGCTGGCCGCAATCTGCAAGATATTCGGGGCTGGCGAAAACACCCTGATGCACGGGCATAATTTTGCGCGCGATCAACCCCGAATCCGGCAGACTTGCACGGATGCGGATCGCCACATCAAAGCCGCCCTGAACCAGATCCAGCACGTTGTCGTCAAACACAAGCGACAGCTGCACGTCAGGATAGCGACTGGCGAACCGGGGCAACAAATCAGCCAGAACCGTCGTGCCAAAGGAATGCGGCGCATTGATCCGCAACTCGCCCCGCATCACCTGCGCCCCAGACCGCACCTGCTGCTCGGCCAGATCAACGGCCTGCAGGATGCGGTCGGCCTGCTCGTAATATAGCCGACCGTGTTCGGTCAGGGACATGCTGCGGGTGGTGCGCGTGATCAGCCTGCAGCCGAGGCTTTCTTCTAGCAGCTTCAGATCGCGGCTGAGCAAGCTGGACGACACGCCCAGATCCTCAGCCGCGCGCGCCATGCTGCCACGGTCGACAATGCGGCAGAAGGCCCGCATGACACCAAACTTGTCCATGGCTCTCTCCGTTGCTTCCCAGAAATAAAACACGATGGGCTAGCTCTGCAAAGCGCTTTGCCCGCGTACCGCTCCAGGCGTAGCCTGCTCAGAGATGTTCCACTTGCCGCGCGACAACGCGCAGATGCGACCGCAACTCATCGACAGAACCAGTCAGCAACCGCGTGCCCGTTGCAGCGATGATCAGGGTCGGTACGGCCTGCACGCCGTTCACCCGGGCAAAATGCCGATCAGCGTCGACCTGCCGGGCCACCGCCGGATCCTCCATGCGGCACTTGAACTGATCCGGGGTCAAACCCAGTTCCTGCGCCAGATCCACCAGCACCTTCGGGTCGGCGATATTGCGGGCTTCGCTCAGATGAGCCAGCTGGATCCGGTCGAACATCTCCCAGTGCAGTGCCTGACCACCAAAAGTTTCCGCCGCCTTGCACGCGAGCGCCGCGTTCATGCCATGGGGATAATCGAAACGGGCCGCCCGCATCGCGTTAATATTGATGTGTTCCGGCTGATCGCTGGCCGCACGGCAATGGCGCCAATGATCCAGAATGGTACTCCGCGCCGCCTCAGGGCTGCCCCAACGCTGTGCCATTTCCTGGCGGCTGGCCTGCAGCACGAAGGTCCGGTGACGAATATCGAGTTTGATTTCCTGTGCTACCGTGCGCAGGCGGGATGAAAGATTGAAACACCAGGCGCACACCGTGTCGTGGAAGAATTCGATCTTGATCGGTCTACTCATTTGAACATCCCCCCGATGTGCCAATCAGCGGCGCCCGGACGAATCTGCGACAGCGCGCGGTTGCCGTTCGATTGGAGGAGTAAAATGGCAGGGGGAGAAGCGAACATCGCGGGCCTCGCTGACGGTTTCAAAGGGAAGGCAAGACAATCCGCAGATCCCGCCGGAAGATTAACCGGGAAATTCGAAAGACAATCTCTCATCAGCTTCAAGAATGCCCACAGGTCTCCCCATCAGGCAGGAAGCGCACCCCAGTTGCCAAAAGGTCTTGCCCGGTCAGGAATTGGTATCCGCAGCCTTTGTCGCAATTGGTTGCGCCCCGGCCCAGGTTCCATCAGCAATCAATTCTGCGGAAACGGTTGTCAGGATTTCACTGACAGCCGATGCCGCGCGGGTCAGCGGCCGCGCGGTAGTGTGGGCTAGGTAAGTTCGGCGCCACAGCCCCGGTGCGTCGAACGGGCTAACCGACAAGCGCCCGGCGGAGGCCTCCTGTGCCACCGCGTGGAACGGCAACACCGAACACCCATAGCCCTGCTCAACCAACCGTTTGATATTGCTGTAACTGTCGACTTCGATATCGGGCGCGACCGAGATACCTTTCGCGCGCAGCTTTTCCTCCAGCATGGCGCGCAGCCCATGCGCGCCGCTAGGCAGGATCAGCGGAATATCCGCAAGGTGGTCAAGCGGGGTCGGCCCTGCCCCTGCCTGCTCGGGCGAGGCCAGCATCACCAGCTCTTCATCCAGCAGCGGTTCTGACCGCACCCCGGCTTCCCGCAATTCAGCATACAGAACCGCCAGATCGACACCGCCATCCAGCAGCCATTCGCGGACAAAGCCGCTCATCGCTTCGGCGATGACGATCTTAATCTTCGGATAGCGCGCGCGGCACCGCGCGATCAGCGGCACCGACAGAATACCGCTGATGGTCCCCGGCAGCCCCAGACGTACCGTTCCTGTTGGCTCCCGGCCCAGACTGCGCAGATCTTCTTCGGTGCGCTCCAGATCCATCAGAAGCGTTCGGGCGCGACGGGCAAGTAGTTCTCCTGCCTCTGTTGCGGTAACCCCCTGTGGCGCGCGCAGCAACAACGGCGTTCCAAGGGCTTCTTCCATATTGCGCACATGCAGGGACAAGGCAGGTTGCGCCACATTCACCCGCTGCGCTGCCCGAGTAAAAGAACCCTCTTCGACGATAGCCAGAAAGTATCGCAGCTGTCTCAGATCCACGATCCGCGCCCCATATACAAAAACGTTATATCTATAAGCGGCGCTGTTGCACAAATCGGGGTCTGAGCGTGGTTCCCCTTTCCCCGGACGGACCTATCCTACGGCCACAGTGACGGGTATGCCGAGCGCGGTGTAGCCGTTCAGCACGGCGATGCGAACT